>JAISGJ010000114.1 GCA_031263105.1 Coriobacteriales bacterium | reverse complement strand
AGCGGTCGACCGTAGGTCGAAGGCCCCCTCCGACCTACTGTTGGTCGCTTCGCGACCAAAGATTCCTCGACTCCGCTTCGCTGCGCTCGGAATGACAGTGGGGGCGTGAACAGTAACCGGATGAGCGAGGGAGCGAGGAAGGCGCCGAACGAATCGGCGTTTTCTCAGGTAGGGTATACTATGTTCAAAGCATCGACCTTTGGGAGACTGACGTGTTAGACAGAGTGTTCGGCAATCGTTACAGGCTGATCGAGAAGATCGGCATCGGCGGCATGGCCGAGGTCTACAAGGCGACCGACGAGGTGTTGGGCCGCACGGTCGCCGTCAAGGTGATGCTGCCGCAGTACGCGAGCGACCCCACCTTCGCCGCGCGCTTCAAGCAGGAGGCGCAGTCTGCGGCCAACCTGCAAAGCCCCTACATCGTCAACATCTACGACTGGGGCCACGACGAGGCAGACAACACCTACTTCATCGTCATGGAGTACGTGCGCGGCACCGACCTCAAGACCGCGATCCAGCAGCGCGGCGCCATCAACAAGCACAAGGCGGCAGAGATCGCCTCGCAGGTCTGCGCGGCCCTCAGCGTCGCCCACAGCTACGACATCATCCACCGCGACATCAAGCCCCACAACATCATGGTGCAGCCGGACGGCAACGCGAAGGTCATGGACTTCGGCATCGCACGCGCCAACGGCTCGACGATGACCCAGACCGGCAGCGTGCTCGGCACCGCATACTACGTCTCGCCCGAACAGGCGCAGGGCAGGCCCCTCACCTCCGCCACCGACATCTACTCCCTCGGCGTCGTCCTCTACGAGGCCACGACGGGCCAGGTGCCCTTCGACGCGCCCGATGCCGTCGCGGTCGCGGTCAAGCAGGTCAACGAGCAGCCGGTGCCGCCCGCGCAGATCAACCCCGCCATCGACCCTGAGCTCGAGGCGATCATCCTCAGGGCGCTGGCCAAAGACCCCCTTGAGCGCTACGCCACAGCCGAGCAGATGCGCACCGCACTGAACAACTACCTCGCAGGACGCCCCGTCGACACGGGCGTCGAGCAGCCTGCGGCGGTCACGCGCGTCATGGGGGCGGCGGGCGTGCTGCCGGTCATCGGCGCCGACGGCGCACAGGACGGCCTACAGCCTCCCGCCCATACCGCCGTCATGCCCTCGGTCTCCTCGGCGTCTCCCCTCAACGTCCGTTCGTCTGCCCGCGCCGCCGAGGAACAGAAGAAGAAAAAGAACCGCACGCGAGCGGCCGTCATCACGGTCATCGCCGTCATAGTCTGCATCGCCGCCATCGCCGCCGCCGTCTACTTCCTCATGCCCAAAGGCGAGGAGAAGGCCCGGGTGCCCAACGTCGTCGGCGCAACCGAGCAGGAGGCGCGCAAGGCGATAAGCGACGCGAAGCTCGCCACCGGCGCGGTGTCCTACGAGGCACACGCGACCATGGAGAAGGACCGCGTCATCCAGACGAAGCCTTCCGCAGACACCGAGGTGAACAGGGGGACGGCGGTGGAGCTGGTTCTCTCCTCGGGGCCCGAGCCGCCCAAACAGGTCGAGGTGCCCAACCTCTACAGCCTCTCGCCCGACGCCGCGAAGACGAAGCTCGAGGGCCTCAACCTGCAGCCCTCCAACGGCGGCGAGCGCTTCGACGCCACCGTGCCCGCAGGCAGCGTCTGCGCCCAGGACCAGGCGGCGGGCGGGACGATCAGCGAGGGGTCGACCGTCACCTTCTACGTGTCCAAGGGCAAGGAGACCGGCGTCGTGCCCGGCGTCGTGGACCAGCCGAAGGACCAGGCCGTCCAATACCTCAAGGACGCAGGCTTCGAGGTCGAGTACGCCGAGGCCGAGCACAGCGACAAGGCCGTCGACGTCGTCATACGCCAGACGCCCCCGTCCGGCGCCACGCAGGACAAGGGCACGACCGTGACCCTCACGCTCTCCCTCGGGCCGGAGTCCGTGACCGTGCCCAACCTCGCAGGGAAGACCCGCGAGGAGGCGGCGAGCGAGCTTGCGGCCCTCGGCCTGTTCGTCGAGTACCAGAGCGAGTCCGTTGGAAGGGCCTCGCAGGTCGACAAGGTCGTCAGACAGGACCCTGCGAAAGGCGCCGCCGTCTCCAAGAACAGCACCGTGACCGTCTATATCGGCACCATGCCCGACCCCGGCCCTGACCCCGACCCCGGCCCCAGCACCGGCGGGAGCGACGACGGCGCCAACACCGGCGGCGGAAGCGGCACCGGCGGCGGAACCAACACCGGAGACGAAAGCAGAACCGACGCCACCACCGGTTCCTGACCCAGATGTCGCCAAGGGCTTACTCGTCGCACCCCTGTCATTCCGAACCGAGGGCGAAGCCCGGCCTACTGTCATTCCGAACCGAGGGCGAAGCCCGAGCGTGAGGAATCCTTGGCTGCGAAGCAGCCAACCGGCCCGGTTGAACGCTAAGGCGCTCAAAGATTCCTCGGTTCCGGGGCTTGCGCCCCGAAATTCACCTTGAGCGCAACCGAAGGGCTCGGAATACAAGTAAACCTCTCATAACAACCGTTACCAATAATTCATAGTAATCCTCTAGGAATTGGTAGAGGCTTGTTCTATACTGTGCTTTCTGGAGCAACTCATCATGCCCGTCCTGTGGCAGATCCGAGAGGAGGCAGACGAGATGACGACAGCCCGAGGGAGCGAGCGTCGATGCGACGCGACCGGGGCCGTGTGCGCCAAGGCGGCTGGCACGGTCACATCCCTCAACATCTCCAAGAGGAAGGGCACGCGCAAGACCCCCCTCGAAAGCGGCACCGCGCGCATCCTCATCGGCTCGGGCGTCGAGGGCGACGCCCATGCGGGGGACTGGCACCGCCAGGTCTCCTTCCTTGCCGAGGAGTCCATCGAGAAGGCCCGCAACATGGGGCTCGACGTGAAAGAGGGGGACTTCGCCGAGAACATCACCACCGAGGGCATCGACCTGCCCTCCATCCCGGTAGGAACGCTGCTGCGCGTGGGCGAGACGGAACTCGAGATCAGCCAGATCGGCAAGGTCTGCCACACCCGCTGCGCCATCTACCACCTTGCAGGCGACTGCATCTTCCCCCGCGAGGGCATCTTCAGCGTCGTGCGCAAGGAGGGGGCCGTACAGGTCGGCGACTCCATCGAGGTCCTCGAATGGGGAGACGGCAGCTGCAGTGCCACGCCGCAGGAGGCCTTGGACGAGGTCGAGGCGGCCCGCGCCGCCGGAACCCTGTGACCGGAGCGGCCCGCGCCGCCCGCGCCTGCGCCGTCGCTGGGACGGCCCGCGCCGACGACATCCTCTGAGGCAACGACGACCTGCACAACAGGCCCGAGCAACGGCCCGAGGCACTATGAGAAAGGAGCGCTGATGACCCGTCAGATATATCTCGACAACGCAGCAACCACCGCCGTGTTCCCCGAGGTCGTGGACGCGATGCTCCCCTACTTCACCGAGCAGTACGGGAACCCGTCCTCGCTGTACGCCTTCGGCCAGGACGCGAAGGCCGCCATCACCGATGCCCGCGCCCGTATCGCCGCCCATCTGGGGGCGCAGGCCCAGGACATCTACTTCACCTCCGGCGGCACCGAAAGCGACAACTGGGCGCTCAAGGCGACCGCCGAGGCCTACAAGGACAAGGGCAGGCACCTCGTCACCTCGTCCATCGAGCACCACGCCATCTCCCATTCGGCCGAATGGCTTGAGAAACAAGGCTTCGAGGTCACGTACCTGCCGGTCGATGCCGACGGCATCATACACCCCCGCGACCTTGCCGCCGCGCTCCGCCCCGACACCACCTTGGTCTCGCTCATCTTCGCAAACAACGAGATAGGCACCGTCCAGCCCATCGGGGAGCTTGCCGCCGTCGCCCACGAGCACGGGGCGCTCTTCCACACCGACGCGGTGCAGGCGGTCGCCCACGTGCCCATCGATGTGGCGGAACTCGGCATAGACATGCTCTCCGCATCCGCCCACAAGTTCCACGGGCCGAAGGGCGCAGGACTCCTGTACATCAGGAAGGGCCTCAAGACCCGCTCGTTTCTGCACGGCGGCGCACAGGAGCGCAAGCGCCGTGCCAGCACGGAGAACGTGCCCTGCCTCGTAGGCATGGCCCGTGCGCTCGACCTGTGCATGGAGCGCTTCGACGAGCGCGTCGCGCACGAGCTGGGCCTGCGCGACCACCTCATCGACCGCGTGTTGGCCGAGGTCGAGCACGTCCGCCTCAACGGGCACCGCACCCTGCGGCTGCCCAACAACGCGAACTTCAGCTTCGAGTTCGTCGAGGGGGAGTCGCTTCTGCTCACGCTTGAGCAGAAAGGGGTGCTCGGCTCCAGCGGCTCTGCCTGCGCGTCCGGCTCCCTCGACCCAAGCCACGTGCTGCTGGCCATCGGCCTGCCGCACGAGATAGCGCACGGCTCGCTGCGCCTGACCATCGGCGAGGAGACCACGCGCGAAGATATCGACTACACGGTCGAGGCCATCAAGGACGTCGTGGAGCGTCTGCGCAGGATGAGCCCGCTTTTCGAGGACTTCGTCCACGGCAAAAAGGCGCTTTCTGCGGTGAAGTAGCACAGGACGCGAAAGAGCGCAGAGGAGCGCAAAGGGACACAGAGAGAGAACGGAGACCGGCTATGACCTACTCAGAGAAAGTCATGGAGCATTTCAGCAACCCGCGCAACATGGGCGAGATCGAGAACCCCAGCGGAGTCGGCACCGTCGGCAACGCACAGTGCGGCGACATCATGCGCGTGTACTTCGACATCGACGAGGGCGGCATCATCCGCGACGTGAAGTTCAAGACCTTCGGCTGTGCCGCCGCCGTTGCCACAAGCAGCATGGCGACCGAGCTTGTCAAAGGCAAGACCGTCCAGGAGGCCCTCACGGTGACGAACAAGGCCGTCTGTGAGGCCCTTGACGGGCTGCCCCCCATCAAGGTGCACTGTTCGCTCCTCGCCGAGGAGGCCATCCATGCAGCGCTGTGGGACTATGCCGAGAAGAACGGCATCGTCATCGAAGGGCTCAAGAAGCCCAAGAGCGACATCCATGAGGACGAGGAGGACGAAGAGGACTACTGATGAAGGCCTCATCCAAGGCGCGCTACTCGCTGCACCTCATCATCGACATCGCCCAACGCCAGGACGCGGGCCCCGTGCCCCTGCGGGAGGTCGCGCTCCGGCAGGGCCTCTCCCTCAAATACCTCGAGCAGCTCGCCAAGTCGCTCACGCGCGCGGGCTACCTCAAGAGCGTGCGCGGCGCCCAAGGAGGCTACCTGCTCATGCGCCCCGCGACCGACGTCACCGCCGGCGACATCATACGCGCAGCCGAAGGCGACTTCCTCACCCTCGCCTGCATCGAGGCCTCCGCCGAAGCCTGCCCCCGACAGACCTCCTGCGGAATCTCACGCTTCTGGCTCGGCCTGCGCACCGCCATCGAGTCCTATGTAGACAACATAACCATCGCCGAACTCACAACAGAAAACGAGCAGAGAGCCCCTGACGGCCCCGACGAAGCACAGCCCCAAGCCAAGGCCCCGTCCCCCCTGCCCCAAACCTGATATGCTACCATGGTACCTGTGCCCTCGTAGCTCAGGGGATAGAGCACAGCTCTCCTAAAGCTGGTGTCGACCGTTCGAATCGGCCCGAGGGCACCACCCCATCCCCTTTCGTCCTTTTGTCATTCGCTCCTCAACGCCTCCACCGGGTCTCGACGAGCGGCAGCCGATGCGGGTATCAGCCCCGCGATGAAGGTCAGCGCCATGCTCACCACGACAAGCACCACAGCGGCGGGCACCGGGAGGATCGCGATGGCCTCGATGCCGAACGAGGATGCGACGACAAGGTTCGTCGGTATGATCAACAACACCGTTATCAGGATGCCCATGAGCCCTGCAATGAGCCCGACGATCAAGGTCTCGGCATTGAACACGTTGCCGATGTCGCGCTTGCGGGCCCCGATGGCACGCAGGATGCCGATCTCCTTCTTCCGCTCAAGCACCGAGATATAGGTGATGACGCCTATCATGATCGACGAGACCACCAGCGAGATGGCAACGAAGGCGACAAGCACGTAGCTTATCATGTTGATTATCTCTGTCACAGAGGTCATGATGAGCCCGACGAAGTCGGTGTAGGCGATGACCTTGTCCTCCTGCGCATCCTCCCTCATGTGCGTGTTGTAGTCGTCGAGGACACCGATCACACTTTGCTTGCTCTCGAAGTCGAGGGGGTAGATGTCGATTCCCGAGGGCCTTGCGGCGTCGGCATAGCCGAGTTTCTTCAAGTTGTTGTCGTAGGTGTTGCTCTCTCCCGACATCATGGTCATGACGATCTGCGAAAGCTCCTCCTCGTCCAGGTTGAACTGAAACGCGTTCATGAAGGCATCCTGGTCGACGCGCATCGCACCTGCCATGTTCGCGGCGAACTGTTGCATGGCCGAGCCCATGCCGACCTCGATCTGCTGCTGCAGGACCGCCATCACCGAGAGCAGGTAGCCTTCCAGCGTCTGTCGCATGTACTGATTGACGGCCTCCTCAAGCTCGGCCTGTATGCCCTCGACATCGACGGTGTCGTCTATCTTCGTTATAAGGCGCGCTTGCACCCGTGAGCTGGAGAGGTAGGCAGGCAGTCCGTCCAGGATGGCGTCGGGTGTCGTCATGCCGTGCTTGAGGGCATATCTGAGGTACTGTTCCATGACCTCGCTCGCGATCTCGGTAAGCTCCTCTGTGGGCACGTCGATGTCCAGCGACTCGGCGAGCTTTGCCACGTCCACCTCGGGTGTCGCAGGCAGGCTCTCGGCGACCCTGGCCGGGTCGATGACCCCGGAGAGATCGACGTTCAGCGCAGACGTGTCCACGGAGAAGGCCCCTGTGATCGCCGCCTCGTCCACCGTCATGAGGTCGCCCATCTCAAAGCCGTCAAAGGCCGCGCTCTCCCGCTCCTCCTCGAAGGTCTTGCCGGTGAAGACGTTGACGTCCTTGTTCGCCAACTGGTCGGCGACGATCTTGGACTGGGCGGCCTGCTCCATCAGATGGTGGGTCAGCGACGCAGGATAATAGATGCCCGAGCCGAGCGAGGTGGCTGTGGCGTCGGGGTCCGCCTGCACGATGCCGACGACGCTCAGGGTCTCGCCGGCCTCCACAAGGCCCTTCATGTACTCCTTGTCGCCCGTCCGGTCCGTCCAGACCGCATAGGCCTCGTCGTAGGTGTAAAACTCCGTCGCAGGCACGACCCTGAAGCTCACGCCGAGAAGGTCGCTGGGGACAAAATCGAGCGTGTCCTCGGGGACGGCGACCTCCTTCTCGTCACGGAACTGCTCCACCATCGTCTCGAACTCGCTTGGGTCGCGCAGGCCCATGAGGTAGAGCAGGTAGTCGCTGACGGTACCGCCGCTGTCGAGCACGACGATGCATTCGTCGTAGCCCCCGGGCCATCTTCCGGCGACGACCTCGTACTGGTCTTCCAGCAGGGCGGTGTCCTCGATCAGGGGGTTGAACAGGCTCGTGCTCGTCCCGAAGGTCATAAGCGTCCCAAAGCCGCCGCCTTGGTCGAGGCCCATGCCCCTGCTGAGGGCATCGGGGTTCACCTGGATGGGGTCGCCCGAGGCGTTCAAGGAGAACACCTGGGGCGTCACGCCATAGGAATACTCGATGGCGTTGACGTACTGGCGCACCCCGCCTCCGTCCGCATCGAGATAGGCTTTGAGCGCAGCAAGGTCGTTCTGCCCTATGCTTGAGAAGGTGCCCGTGAGGCTCTTCCGCTCGGTGATGACGACGCCTTCCTGTGCGTCTCCCTCCCCTCCCGCGCCAAGGCCGGCAGGGCCGCCCGCACCGGTAGAGACCGACGCGGAGAGCATCGCCGTCAAATCCAGCCCTGAGCTTTGGATCCCCAAAGGATAGACGGTGAGCAGGCTTTCCTCCGTCGCCTTGATATAGCTGTTCACCCCGTTTGCAAGCGCAAGGATGGCCGCGATGCCGATGATGCCGATAGAGCCCGCAAAGGCCGTCATGACGGTGCGGCCCTTCTTGGTCATGAGGTTGGTGAAGGAGAGCGCCAGCGCCGTGAAAAAGCCCATCGCGGTCTTGCGCGCGGGCCTGCCCTTGCCCTCGACGTCCGCTACGGTGGGGATGAAGGGGTTGCTGTCCGCCTCGATGCGTCCGTCCGAGAGCCTGACGGTGCGGTTCGCGTAGCGGGCGGCAAGGTCGGGGTTGTGGGTGACCATGACGACCAGGCGGTTCTCGGCTATCTTGGTGAGCAGGGCCATGATCTGCACGCTCGTCTTCGAGTCGAGCGCACCGGTCGGCTCGTCGGCAAGCACGATCTCGGGGTCGTTGATGAGCGCACGGGCAATGGCGACGCGCTGCATCTGGCCGCCGGAGAGCTGGTTGGGCCTCTTGTTCACATGCTCCCCGAGCCCGACCTCCTCAAGCGCCCTGAGGGCCCGCTCGCGGCGTTGCGCACGCGAGACGCCCGCGAGCGTGAGCGCAAGCTCCACGTTGACGAGGACGGACTGATGGGGGATGAGGTTGTAGCTCTGGAACACGAAGCCGATGCGGTTGTTGCGGTACCTGTCCCAGTCGCGGTCCTTGTAGCAGGTCGTCGAAATGCCGTCGATGATAAGGTCGCCGCTGTCGTAGTGGTCGAGCCCGCCGACGATGTTGAGCAAAGTGGTCTTCCCCGAGCCCGAGGGGCCGAGGATGGCGACGAACTCGTTGTCCCGGAACGCGACGCTCAGATCGTCAAGGGCGACCTGCTCGAAGCCCGCCGTCTTGTAGGCCTTACGGACCTTCGTGAGTTGCAACATGCGACAGCACCCTTCCGCAAGGCAAGAAGCCCGGCCTGTCCCTGGCGATTCCCACCCTTGCAATGCCCTCCATAATGGCAGATGAAGCAGCACTGAGGCGGCATCACCCTGCTTTTGTCATGCTGCCGTTGCCCCGCTGCCACCCCGTAGGGGACGGCACCCCCAACGTCCCGCCGCACAAAGAAGGCGCTGCCGTCGTTACTGCTCACGCCCCCACTGTCGCCCCGGCTCCCCACTGCCATCCCGAGCCCCCCACTGCCGCCCCGAGCCCCCCACTGCCATCCCGAGCCCCCCTGTCATCCCGAGCCCCCACTGTCCCGAGCCCCCTGTCATCCCGAGCCCCCC
>JAISGJ010000109.1 GCA_031263105.1 Coriobacteriales bacterium | reverse complement strand
ATGACAGTGGGGGGTCGGGATGACAGTGGGGGGTCGGAATGACAGTGGGGGGTCGGGATGACAGTGGGGGGTCGGGATGACAGTGGGGGTGTGACGTGTAACCGGGGTCTTGCCCCTCAGTCCCCAAAGGCCTGCTTGAGGGCGGCGAAGGGGCTGTCGGAAGAAGGGCGGTCGCCGCAGGCACACTGCTGCTCGTTGAGGTTTGCGCCGCAGGTCGGGCAGAGCCCGGCACAGTCCTCGCGGCACAATGGCGCCTGCGGCAGCTCGTAGACGAGGGCGGCGCATACGGAAGGCGCCAGATCGACGATGCCGTCGGCCCCGACGACCGTGAACTCGTCGTCGGAGAGCCTGCGGTCAAGCTCGTCGGGCTCCAGGATGAAGTAGCCCTCGACCTCGCCTTGCAGCTCCAAAGGGAGCTCCCTGAGGCAGCGTGCGCACTCGGTGCGCGTCGTGGCGGACGCCGTGCCGGTCAAAAGCACGTCGCCGCCGGTGTTTGCAAGTGTGAGGCGGTAGGTGATCCCCTCGTCGATGCCGAGGGTGCGATGGCCAATGTCCAGCCGCCCGCCGGGCAGTGTCCCCTCCAGGTCATGTGACGCGCCCGGCCTTGCCAGGTCCGGCAAAAGCCTATAGGGAATCTCCCATGGGAAGTCCATTCGAGCCGCCTTCAGGAAAAGCCCGCGCCGCAGGCCCCGAGGGACCGTCGGCACTGTCGCAGGGTTACCGGACGGCCTTGTTGTTGAGGCGCTCCCGGCAACGCCGCACGTTCTCGTTCAGGGAGTCCAGCGTGCTCTCTATGTGGGAGAAGACGTTGTCTGCATAGTCCTCGGCCCCGGCACGGGTCTCACGCTCCATCTCGCGGGCGTCCGCAAGGATGTTCTCCGCCTGCTGCTGGGCGATACGGACGATCTCCTGTTCGCTGGCTATGATCAGCGCCTGGTTGCGCGCATCCTCGAGGATGCGGTTGCATTCGGCCTCGGTGTCCTCCAGAAGCCCTTGACGCTCACGGACTATCTGGCGGGCCTGCGAGAACTCCACAGGGAACGACTGGCGTATCTCGTCGAGGATGTCCAGCGCAGGTGCGACCTCGACCTGCCTCTTGTCCCTGTTGCCCAATGCCGGCTTGCCGTCCTCGATAAGATCGGAGAGCTCATCGAGCAGTGCCATTACTCCGGTTTCGTCCATGGTACGTCCTTTCAGAACCTCACACTACTGCGTTTATGGTGTATTGCCCGCCCTGACAGAACCGATCGGGAGAACACAACTGCCGCCAGTTTACCAGTTATGGGATATATGCGCCACACACACGCACGATCTCGTCTCCGTCTCGCGTCCGCAGGGCTACTGTTCACACCCCCACTGTCATTCCGAGCCTGTCGAGGGATCCTCGACCGCGCAAGCGGTCGACCGCAGGTCGAAGGACCCCCTGACCTGCCGTTGGACACAGCGTGTCCAAAGATTCCGCGGCGGAGCTCGGAATGACAGTGGGGGTGTGAACAGCAACTCCGCAGGCGGGGGCATGCAGGACCTGCCGTCCGCATCAGCGCCTGCCGCGACCGTGGCGGGGGGCGCTTTTGCGGGCGGTCTTGCGCAGGCGGTCGAGGGCGGCGCCCTCGTCCGTCCCCTCGATGCGGGCGCGGAGCCTCACGGCCTGGTCGCGCAGACGTGCCGCCTGCTCGTAGTCCATGTCGCGTGCCGCCTGCGCCATGTCGTCCTCGAGCGAGCCGATGATGCGCAGGACCTCCTCACGGGCAAGGCCGGAGAGCTCCTCGGCCACGGCATCGATGCCGCCCTTCTCCCCCTCCCCCTTCTCGATGAACTGCATGATGTCGTTGACGGCCTTGCGGATGGTCTGCGGCTCGATGCCGTGCTCCTTGTTGAAGGCGACCTGGAGCTCGCGTCGCTGCCTGGTCTCGTCTATGGCGGAGCGCATGGAGTCGGTCACCTTGTCGGCATACATGATCACCTGTCCGGAGACGTTGCGCGCCGCACGCCCGACGGTCTGGATGAGCGAACGGTGGTTGCGCAGGAAGCCCTCCTTGTCCGCGTCGAGTATGGCGACGAGGGAGACCTCGGGCAGGTCGAGCCCCTCGCGCAACAGGTTGATGCCCACGAGCACGTCGAAGGTCCCCAGGCGCAGGTCGCGCAGGATCTCGATTCGCTCCAGCGTGCCGATGTCGGAGTGCATGTAGCGTGCGTTGACGCCCCTGTCGAGCAGATGGTCGGTGAGGTCCTCGGCCATCTTCTTCGTCAGCGTGGTGACAAGGACGCGCTCCCCGCGCCCCGCGCATTCCCGCGCCTCGTCGATGATGTCGTCGATCTGTCCCTTGATGGGCCTGACGACGATCTCGGGGTCGAGCAGGCCGGTCGGTCGGACGACCTGCCTGACCTTGGCCTGGCTGACGCGTTCCTCGTAGTCTCCCGGGGTCGCCGACACGTAGACGAACTGGGGGATGCGCTGCTCGAACTCGTCGAAGCGCAGCGGCCGGTTGTCCAACGCGCTCGGCAGGCGGAACCCGTGCTCGGTCAGCGTTATCTTGCGCGAACGGTCGCCCTCGTGCATGCCGCGTATCTGCGGGACGGTCATATGGCTCTCGTCGATGATGCACAGGAAGTCGTCCGGGAAGTAGTCGATGAGCGTATAGGGGGGCTCCCCCGGCGCCCTGCCGTCGAGATGGCGCGAGTAGTTCTCGATCCCGCTGCAAAAGCCCATGGCCTCGAGCAGCTCCAGGTCGTAGGACGTGCGCATCTCGAGGCGCTGCGCCTCCAGGAGCCTGCCCGCCTCCCGAAGCTCGCGCAGACGTTGGACGAGCTCCTCGCGGATGGTGTCGAGCGCCCGCTCTATCTTGGGGCGCGCGGTCACGTAGTGCGAGGCCGGCCAGATCGGCACGCTGTCGTAGTCCTTGAGGGCCTCGCCCGTGACGGCGCTCACCTCGACGATGGAGTCGATCTCGTCACCGAAGAACTCGATGCGCAGGGGGTTGTCCGCATAGGGCGGGAAGACGTCCACGGCGTCCCCGCGCACACGGAAGGTGCCGCGCAACAGCTCGTAGTCGTTGCGGTCGTACTGGATGTCGATGAGCGCGTGGAGCAGGTCGTCCCTGTCCTGCGGCCTGTCCTTGTCGAGGAAGACCGCCATGCCTGCGTAGTCGGCAGGCGAGCCGATGCCGTAGATGCACGAGACGCTCGCGACCACGATGACGTCGCGACGCGAGAGCAGCGCGGCCGTGGCGGCATGGCGCAGCTTCTCGACCTCCTCGTTTATCGAGGCGTCCTTCTCGATGAAGGTGTCCGTCGTCGGGACGTATGCCTCCGGCTGGTAGTAGTCGTAGTAGGAGACGAAGTAGACCACCGCGTTGCGAGGGAAGAACTCCTTGAGCTCTGCGGCGAGCTGGGCCGCCAAGGTCTTGTTCGGCGCCATGACGAGGGTCGGTTTCTGCATGCGCTCGACGACCTTCGCCATCGTGTAGGTCTTGCCCGAGCCGGTGACCCCCAGCAGGGTCTGGTACCGCAGCCCCTGCGCTATGCCGTCGCTCAGCGCCTCGATGGCCTGCGGCTGGTCCCCGGCCGGCTCGTAGGGGGAGACGACCTCGAAGCTGCCCTGCGCCAACTGGTCGTCCCTGAGCTTTCCCTCCATCTGCGTCATGGTTTCGTGTCCTTTCTGCGTTCACCGACCTACCCGGCTGGCTCGCAGGCTCGCTCAGCCTCCGACAGCTCGCCGAACTGTCGGATCTTCCATCTGCGTCATAGCTTTGTGCCTTCGATCCGGTCGGCGATCCGGTCGGCGTACCAGGCGTCGACCTGGGCCCTCAGCTCGTCGAGGCCCCCGTTGTTGAGGAACACCGTGTCGCTTATCGCCCGGCGCTGCTCGTCGCTTGCCTGGAGCGCTATCCGGTTGCGCGCGTCCTCGGGGTCCATCCCGCGTGCGACCGCCCGCTTGAAACGGAGGGGCTCGTCGGCACAGACCGCGAGCACCTCGTCGGCAAGGTCGATGAGGTCGGGGGCCTCTGCAAGGAGGGGGACCTGCACGACGAGCAGTGCCCCCTCGTTCCTCGGCTGACAGGTGCTTCCGAGGAGGTAGTCGGCGACACGCTCCTTGACCGGCGGCCAACAGATGGCGTTGAGGCGCTCGGCGGACCGCCGGTCGGCAAAGGCCCGCCGTGCGAGCAGCGGGCGGTCAAGCGAGCCGTCCGGGGCGACGATGTCGCTGCCGAACGCCGACGTGAGCCCCTCCAGTACCGGTTCCTCGGCCTGCACCTCCCTGGCCATCAGGTCGAGGTCGAGGACGGTTGCACCGAGCTGGGCAAGGTGCGCGCTCACGGTGTCCTTCCCCGAGGCGAGGCCACCGGTCAATAAGACGACATACATACGGCCTTCCCTCACATGACGGTTACACTGAAGGCTCTATGGTACAATATCGGGCGCGCCTTGTTCGGCGCGGCAATGCCTTTGCCCCAAACGCGCCTCACGTGCCCGGGTGGCGGAACGGCAGACGCGGAGGTCTCAAAAACCTTTGTCGAAAGACATGTGGGTTCGAATCCCACCCCGGGTACCAGGACGCCTCGTATGCGCCGGAAGCGCTCCGACTGGGCAGACAGTCCTCACACCCTTACCAGGGCCTCGCGTTCCCGATAGCGCTGCACGGTGTCTGCGAACCTGTCGGCGACCAAGCGAAAAAGGTCTACCAGCACAGGGTCGAAGTGCGTCCCCCTCCCCTCCTCGATGATGCGCTCGGCCTCCTCGGTCGAGAGCGCCTTCTTGTAGGGGCGCGTCGAGATGAGCGCGTCATAGACGTCCGCGATGGCCATGAGGCGTCCTTCGAGGGGGATCTCCTCGCCGCGCAGCCCATAGGGGTACCCTGTGCCGTCCCACTTCTCGTGATGCGTGCCCGCGATGGCCTTCGCATGCCGAAGGAAGTCATGGCCTGCGGTGTTCTGCTCCATGCGCTCTATCGCCTTCACGCCGATGAGGACGTGCGTCTTCATGACCTCGAACTCCTCCTTGTCAAGCTTTCCGGGCTTGCCCAGGATGGCGTCGCTGATGGCGATCTTCCCCACGTCGTGCAGCTGTGCCGAAGAAACGAGGAAGTCGAGGTTCCAGCGGGACACCTCCTCCTGGTATATCTGCTCCTCGATGAGCCTGTCTATCAGGATGCGGAGGTACTCCTGGGTGCGCGAGACATGGCCGCCGGTCACGTCGTCGCGAAACTCGACCATCTCGGCGACGGTATCGAAGATGGCGTTCTCCATCTCCAGCACCTGCCGCGTCTTTTCTGCAACGAGCCCCTGGAGGTTCTCGTTGTGCTGTCTCAGGCTGCGCTTCTGGGCGGCGAACAACAGGTGCGTCTCGATGCGCTTGAGCAGCAACGGAGCCGAGAAGGGCTTGTGGACGTAGTCTGCGGCACCGAGGGCGAGGCCCTTGAGCTCGCTCTCCTCGTCGCGTCTCACCGTCAGGAAGATAACGGGGATGTCGGCATGTTCCTGCACGCCCTTCAGGCGGCGGATCGCCTCGTAGCCGTCGATCTCGGGCATCTCGATGTCAAGGAGGATGAGGTCGGGCGTGAAGCGCCCCAGGCATTCGAAGAGCTTGTGCGCCGAAGGAACCGGGTATACCTCGTATGACGTTCGGAGGATGTTCTTGCCGATAGAGAGGTTCGAGAGGTTGTCGTCCACCAGTATGACCTTCTGTCGTGTTCCTGCCATGGCGTTCACCCTGCTCCTTGCCTTCGTTCCCTGTCGCCGTGCCGTTGCCCGCGCCCGCCTACCTAATTGCAGCTTTGGGGCACACGCAGCATGGATGCCCTTATGACGCCAACGGCATCAGCCGCGAGCTCACCTCGTCGAGCTCCATCAGCTCTATGCGCCTTCGCAGCCACACGACAAGCTCGGACTCCTTCGTGTACTCGTAGACGCCGAGCTCGGCTATCACCTCGTCGATCCCGTCCATGTCGAAGTCGTCGCAATGCTGTGCCAGCCTCTTGAGGAGGTGCGAGTCCGGTGCCTCCCTGTGGGGCTTCGCTGCTTTCGATGCAAGGCCCTCCACCATCTTCTCGATCCCTGCAAGCAGGTCGTGCATCAGGGCGACGAATGGCCCGTTGCCCTCAGCGACGAGGCACAGGTCGCCCGCCCTCGCCGCCTGCTCCAGAAGCTCTGCCTGGGCGCCGGCACGCTCGGCGCAGATTCCTCGGCACGAGCCCTTGATGCCATGCACGATAACGGCGTAGTCGGCGAGGCCTCCCTCCGGCGCACGCCCTATCCGTGCGAGCAAAGGGGCGGTGTTTGCAACGAAGGAGCCGAGGACATCCAAGGCGACCGCCATGTCGTTGCCGAACTGCCCGAGGAGGCGCACCATGTCGATGCCGTCGGCAAGGGCAAGGAGCGTGTCCTTCTCCTCGTCGCGCACCCATTGCCGCAGTATGCCGTCAAGGCGCTCGATGCCGACCGGCTTGGGAAGGAAGGCCTGGAAGCCCCTGTCGAGGAAGGACTGTTCGTTCCCGACCAGCGCATTGGCGGTCAGGGCTATAAGGGGCAGTGCGCGCGCGTAGTCTGTGCCTATCTCTTCGCGGATGACACGTGCCGCCTCGATGCCGTCCATGCCGGGCATCATATGGTCCATGAAGAGGGCGTCGTAGCGGACATCTGCGCTGCGCACCCTCTCGATGGCCTCTTCTGCGCTCGTCACGCAATCGACCCGCATGCCATAGGGCCTCATCAGTCCCCGCGTGACATCGAGGTTCGTCTGCATGTCGTCCACGACAAGGACGCTCGCATAGGGCAGGGGGATGCGGTGCAGCCTTGCGTTGCTCCTGCGCCGCTCCTCCACATAGCGGAAGTTCTGCAGGTCCTGTGCCGTCTCGCGCCCGATGGGCGTGGCATCGACGAGTTCTTGGTGCAGGCGTGCGGTGAAGACCGAGCCCACCCCGTACTCGCTTTCCACGGAAAGCGAGCCGTCCATGGCCTCCACCAGCCTCTTTGTGATGGAAAGTCCCAGCCCCGTGCCCTCTATCGCCCTATGCGAGTGCATATCGACCTGGCCATACTCGGAGAACAGCCCTTCCAGGTCCTCGGCGTGGATGCCGATTCCGGTGTCGGCCACACGGATGCTGAGGCATGCGCCCCCTTCCTCGTCGCACTCGGCAGCGAGCGTCCACTCGACCCTTCCCTCCTTTGTGTACTTGAAGGCGTTGGAGAGCAGGTTGTTGCATACCTGCTTGACCCGCAGGTCGTCCCCCAGCAGCCGCGATGGAAGCTCCTCGTCGATATGCAGGACGAACTCGACCGGCTTGTCCTCTATCCTTACGCTGTTGAGGGCGACGACGTCGCTCACCAGGCCAGGGGTGCCGTATTCGACCGGAAGCAGCTCGAGCCTCCCTGACTCGGCCTTCGAGATGTCGAGGATGTCGTTGACGATCCTGAGCAGGGTCACGCCCGCCCCGTGTATCCGTGCGAGGTCGTCAGCCGCATCCTCGTCGGCGTCATCGGTGTCGAGCATCAGCTCGGAGAGGCCGACGACGGCATTGAGGGGCGTGCGCATCTCGTGGCTCATGGTGGCAAGGAAGCGGCTTTTCGCCTCCGAGGCATCCTTGGCGACCTCGTTGAGCTCGGCAAGGCGGACGTTCTGCGCCTCGATCTGGCGATAGGGCCTGGCGATGATGCGGGAGCATATGACGGCCGCACCCGCACCGAGGGCGAGGAACAGCAGGGCGGAGAGCAGGAGGGCGTCCTGTACCTGGGCAGCGGGGCTTTCTGCAAGCGGCGCCGTGACGGCGAGCACCCAGCCTACCTTCGACTCGGTGATGGGGGTGGAGACGCAGAGCTGTCTGGCGCCGTCCTGCCCGTAGCTCCCCGTGACCCTCCCTTCCTCTACCATCCTGCGGAACAGGGCGCTGCCCTCCGCAGAGATCGGGATTGCCTCCGTCGTGCCGAGGTAGTTGTCACGGCGCTCGACCGTCTCGTGCTGCCGGTTGGCCACCATGGTGCCCTCGTTGTCGAGGATGAAGATGCTCCCGCTTTCCCAAACCGTGAAATCGTCCAGAAGCTCGCTGAAGAACTGGCCGCGTATGCTCACGACGAGCACGCGGTCGATCCCTGCGTCCTGCCCCGCTATCGGGACATAGCCATAGATGAGCAACGGCGAGCCCTCCCGGTACCGATGGGTCGTCGAAAGGCTCGGCGTTCCTTCGAAGGCCCATTCGAGCTGCCCGCGGTCGACCCCTGCGTCGTGGAGTGCCGTCATTCCGTAGGATGCGAGGAGGCTGCCCTTGCAGTCGAACACCGCGAGGCCCGAGAAGTCCTCGTAGGCGTCCGCCTGCTCGTACAGCTTCTCCTGCAGGCGGACGTCGTCGATATCGGAAAGGTCGTGTGCGAGGGTTCGGGCGTTCGCCCTCAGGACCCGTATCTCGCTGCCGACCAGCTCGTCGGCGACCTGTGCCACCACCGACATGTCGCTTTCCACGGTCTTGAGCAGGCGTTCCTGGGCAAAAGAGACGCTCATGGCCGTGTTCGCGACCGTGACAAGGACGACTATGGAAAGAATGATAAGGAACGCCTTGAGCCGAATAGGCATGATGCCTCCCCTCGATTCCTTGCGACATGGGTCCCGCTCCGTGTCGCCCCGCTGGCCGCCCTGACGTCCTGTCGCCGCCCCTCTCTTTGCCACTCGCGGACGGCGTTGTCACAGTGTATCAAATCGTGATTGACAAATCAAGCATGATTAGTATACTAATTGCGATTGGTTTTTGAGTTTTTGAGGAAGTGTTACTGTTCACACCTCCACTGTCATTCCGAGCCTCGCGAGGAATCTTTGGGTCCGAGCGCCCGGAAAACAGCCCAGTGGGCTGTTTTCAGCGAGGCCGGCGCGACAGTCCGGTGGACTGTCGCGGGGCGAAGCTGCGAAGCAGCGGGTGAGCCCATGGAACCGACAGGCCCACGGAACGCGAAGCAGCCGAGCGCGGGCCGAAGCGCTTTCTGGCCGCAGTCGACCGCTTGCGCGGCCGAGGATCCCTCGACAGGCTCGGGATGACAGTGGGGGCTCGGGATGACAGTGGGGGCTCGGGATGACAATAGAGGGAGTGAACAGTAACGAGGAAGCCGTCGATCGAAGACGTGGACAGGAGCAAGGGAGAGGCAGGGTTGCAATGACAGCTGCAACGAGCCCAGAGGAGCGGACACGCCTCCGTCAACAGCGCACGATGACGTACTTCATCGAGGCTGCCGAGAAGATCGTCCGCGAGGAAGGGCTGGAGGCCGTCACCATACGCAAGGTCTCCGATGCGGCAGGCTATACGAGCGCGACCCTCTACCATTACTTCGACAACCTCGACCACCTGGTCTTCTTCGCCACCATGGGTTATTACGAGGAGTACAGCAAGGAGCTCTCGAAGAGACTGGCGGGGGTCACCGACCCCCTTGAGGCCTATCATGTCACCGCAAAGACCTTTGCGCATCATGTCTATACGAACCCCGAGGTGTTCAGCCTTCGCTTCTCCGTCAACCACAGCGACAAAATCGACGCGTATGCCCGGCAGTACTACGACCTGTTTCCCGAGAAGAGGCCGAGCGGCTTCGACCTCCTGTCCCGAACGTCGATGGTCAACGACCTCGGCGAGCGCAACGCCATCTACCTCTCCCCGCTCGTCGAGGCGGGACTCCTCTCGGAAGAGGATGCAGAGGAGGTCAACGACCTGACAAGGATCGTGTTCAGGTTCTACCTGCAGGAGGTGCGCCTCGGCTCCCTTGACGTGGAGACCGCCTTGGCGAAGTGCGACTACTACGCTCATCGGGTCTTCGATTTCTACTTGAAGGGCCGGCCCGCCTGACGACTCGGCAGGCATCTGTGGTACCCTGTAAGGTAGCTATCCACCGTTTCCGCTCCATAGTTTGAGGAGGTTCACCATGACGAGGTTGTCTGCAGAGCAGGTAAGGGTCCCTGCGGATGTGCTGCCCGAGGCACGGGATGCGTATGTCGAGAACTATCTCGCCGCGACCAGGGGCACCGGCAGGCTCATGCTGTATGCGTGCGACCAGAAGATCGAGCATCTGAACGGCGACTTCTTCGGTGAGGGCATAGACCCCTCGGACAACGACCCCGAGCACCTTTTCCAGATAGCGGAGCAGGGCGTGGTCGGCGTGTTGGCGGGGCAGCGGGGGCTCATCGCGCGGTACGCCCCCGATTATCCGGGCATCAACTACCTCGTGAAGATGAACTCGAAGACGAACCTCGTCGGCGTCAAGCAGGACGACCCCTACTCCCCCTTGCTCCACTCGCTCGAGTCCGTCCTCGTGATGCGCGAGGCCGGCGTGAACATCGTCGGCATCGGCTATACCATCTACCTCGGCTCGGAGTACGAGGCGACCATGATGGCCGAGGCAGGCGAGCTGATAGCCGAGGCCCATGCGGCCGGCCTCGTCGTCGTGCTGTGGATATACCCGCGCGGCAAGGCGGTGGCCGACGAGAAGGACGCCGACCTCATCGCAGGGGCGGCAGGGGTGGCGCTCTGCCTGGGCGCGGACTTCGTCAAGGTGAACCCGCCCAAGCCGACCGAGGACGCGAACTCGGCCGAGCTCCTCGCCCGCGCATCTGAGGCCGCAGGACGCACCGGCCTCGTCTGCGCCGGCGGCTCGACCGTCGACGCCGAGCGCTTCCTCACGCAGCTTCACGAGCAGATACGGGTCGGCGGTGCCGCCGGCAACGCGACGGGGCGCAACATCCACCAACGCCCGCTGGACGAGGCCGTGCGCCTCACGAAGGCCATCAGCGCGATAACCTTGGCCGGCTATGACGCAAAGAGGGCGCTTGCCGTATTCAATGGCACAGAGGACTTCAGCCTTTAGCCCGTTGACTGGCGCAGGGCCGGGAGGACAAAGGGACGACCTGCAGGGCCGGGATTGGGAGGCTGGAGCCTCCTGCCTCGGCCCTGCATGCTTTTACCTGCGGTAGGAGAAGAAGTCGGTGCGGGGCGGCAGCTCCTTGAGGGGATGCCCGCCCTTCTCCGCATCCTCTGGCGTGAAGAAGCCCTCGAAGCCCTTGAAGATGTGCTCCCAAGAGAAGAACTCGCGCTCCGCCCCTTCGAAGGCAAGGTGGTCGAAGATCGTCCGTGTGCCCTCGGGGACGATGGGGTGCATGAGCACCGTGCAGACGCGCAGCAGGTAGAAGCTGTCGCGCAGGACGGCCAGGCGCCGAGCGCGGTCGTCGCCCGCCTCGCGGATGGCCTCGGACCAGTGCTTGTTCGCCTTGCGTATGAGGGCGTCCATGAGGTGCATGACGGCATGGAGCTCCTGGCGGTGCATCAGGCGCTCGTACTCGAGTATGGCCGCATGGGCCTCCTCGACGAGCTCCGCAGCGGGGGCGCCCAGCGGCAGGAGGCCCGCATTGTCCTTCTGTGCCGTGTAGAAGCAGGAGCGTGCGAGGCGGTTGAAGACGTTCGTCAGCAACGCTCCCTCCTTGCAGACGGGGTCGGCGTCCTGCTCCTTGGCAAGGGGGTCGAGCGGCTTGGGCCGGAAGCTCACCGGCCGCATCCCCAGCCCGAGGGAGAGGAAGTGCGCGCGCAGCTGCTCGGCCG
Organism: Coriobacteriales bacterium; assembly: GCA_031263105.1. Classification (GTDB taxonomy): domain Bacteria; phylum Actinomycetota; class Coriobacteriia; order Coriobacteriales; family UBA8131; genus JAISGJ01. The sequence goes on along the minus strand of JAISGJ010000109.1, from coordinate 5,889 downwards.
TATAGTGCTCGAGCAGCTCGTCCGCCGTCGGGGGCTTGAGCTCGCCGGAGGACGACGCCTTCTTGTCGAGGAAGAGCAGGTGGTAGTTCGCCACGAGGCAGGACTGCTGGAGGTCGCCCGGCCCGGCGTTGACGCGCGGCCCGTGCGCGGCGGGAAAGGCGGCCCACATGGCCGTCTGCGCCACGCCGTAGAAGTAGATGTTGTCCTGGCCGATGAACTGGTAGACCGTCGAGTCGGGCGAGCACCAGTAGTCCTCCCAGCCCTCGGACGCGTCCTCGGTCCGCAGGCGGCCGGGGTTGAGGGTCTCGATGCCCTCCCCGCCGTTCTCGAGCCAGGCCTGCGTGAAGCTGATGGGGGCCCAGAGCGACTCCGGCCAGCACCAGACCGTCTGTCTGTCCTCGCCCTCGAGGACAGGTGCGGGCACGCCCCAGGCGATGTTGCCGGTGATGCGGAAGGGGACGAGGGCCTTGCCGGTACGGTAGCGTATGCCCGCCGCGTCGAGGAGGGCTCGTGCACGGTCGCGTGCGGCAAGGTCCTCGAACTCGAGCTCGAACGAGGCCCTGCCCTTCTGTGCGGGGCGCATCAGATGGGGGTCCAGATCCTCGGAGAGCGCAGCGCACTCCTCCTCGAACCCGCACCTCACGTAGATGACGGGCGGGACGAGGAACTCCTCGATGGTGTCGCTGAGGACGCTGCGGGCGGTGCCGGATGCCTTGAGGGACGCGACGTGCTCCTTGAGGAGCCCCTTGAAGGCGGGGAGGTCGAAGTACCAGTTCTCCACGTCGCGCATGACGGGGGGCTTCCCGGAGAGCGTGCTTATGGGCGCGATGAGGTCGGCGGGCATGTACTGGTGGCCGAGGTCGCACTCGTCCGCATAGGCATGCTCCGACTTGCAGCCCGGTATGGGGCAGCGCCCGACGACCTGGCGGCCGTTCAGGAGGCTTCGCGCCTCCTCGTCGTAGAACTGCGCCGAGGAGGCGCGATGGAGGTGCCCGTTGCCGTACAGGCGGCGGACGAAGAGGTCGGTGATGCGTTCGTGGACGGCCTTCGCCCTGCCTGTCCCGGAGCCCTCGAATATGTCGAGCGAGATGCCGTAACGCGCAAGCGTCGCGCTCTGGGCGTCGTGGTTGGCCTGCACGTAGTCGGCGATGCTGCCGCCGAAGCCGTCCTTCACGAGCCTTCGGTAGCCCTCGTCGATGGGAGAACCGTAGCAGTCGGTCCCACAGACGAAGAGCACCTTGTCCTCGCCTATGCGGTCGCGCAGGAAGCGGGCATAGACGTCGGCGGGCACGAAGACCCCGCCGATATGGCCGAAGTGCAGCCCCTTGTTCCCGTAGGGCATGCCGGCGGTGACCACCGCGCGCCTGGGCCAAAGGGGACGGCCTGCGTACTCTGCGTCCCTTGCGTCCTCCGTGTCCTCCCTGTCGCTCGTCAAGGGGGGCGTGGCCGGTATGTCCGTCGCGGCCGCCATGGTCGTTGCTGTCGTCGGCGTCGTGCCCACTTGTCCTCCTCGGGACTCGTATCGTCGCGGTACAGGCGCGTAACGGTATGGCACGCGCAGCCCATCTCCAGTATCCTTTGATTATCGCACAACGCCCGAGGAAGGATTGGGATGGAAGACTTCGACTTCGAACGCTTCAAGAAGGACCTCTTGGACAGCGTGGGCAACGCAGCCGACGCGGTCTCGACGGCGGCACGGGACACCGGCAACGATGTGCTGCGCATCAAGCGCTTCATCGAGACGGGACGCGACCTGTTCCTTGCCGGTGCCGTCACGAGCCACGGCGGAAACCTCAGCGAGAGCGACGGCAGCTCCATCTGGATCACGCGCACGGGCTCGATGCTCGGCCATCTGGGCCCGAACGACATCCGAAAGGTCGGCTGGGAGCCCTCCCCTGCCGACCAGCAGGCATCCATGGAGCTGCTGGTGCACCGGGCGATGTACCATGCCCTGGCGGACAGGGCCGCTCTCTGCGGCGAGCCCTTCGGCACGCATGCGGTCGTCCATGCCCATACGAGGCACACGGTCTTCCACTCGCTGATAACGGACGTGATAGCCCCCCTCGACTCCGAGGGCGCGCTCACGCTCGGCGCGGGCGTGACGGTGCTCTCCTGCGAGGCCACCGTCGCGAGCGAGGAGGTCGCCGCCGCCATGGCGTCCCAGGTCGCAGCAGGCTCGCCGCTCGCCGTCGTGCGGGGGCACGGCCCCTTTGCCTTGGCGGAGAGCCTGGAGGGCGCGCTGCGCCTCGTGTCCTGCCTCGAGTACTCCGCAGGGCTGCTGACCCTCTTCGAGACGACAGGTCGCAAGGGAAGCGCCGATTGATTGCTCGCGTGCCGGGAGACAGGCAACGAGCCAGTCGGCGCTTTCCAAGACCCGAGAGAAGGGAAACCCCGCTCCGCCTGCCGCTTTTGGGCACGTGCACAAAGATGACGCGGCCCCGCCTTCCTTTTGTTGGAGTTTACCATCGGGACGGTGCTCGCGGTTTGGCTCTATAATAACTTCGTGAGCTGGCCGAGCATCCTCAACGCCACGCTTCCGCCCCTCGGCGTCATCCTGGTGCTCGACTACTTCGTCAACAGGCATCGCTACCAGGAAGGCTGTACACCCACCGGGAAGGTCGACATATCTGCGCTGGCCGGGGTGGTCATCGGTGCCCTTGTGGCGAACCTGCTCCCCTGGGGCATCGCGTCGATCAACGCGATGGTCGTTGCGGCGATCTGTTGCCTGACCGGAGAGATGATCGCCCGTCAGGGCAAAAGGGCAGCGGCGACCGAGTAAGGCTCTGTGCCCGTCGGGGCAACGTATCGGAGGCACAATACTGGAGGCACGGAATGCGGCTTGAGCTCTTTGACTATGCGTTGCCTGCTGGGCTCATAGCCCAGCACCCCGCCGAGGAGCGCGATGCCTCCCGCCTTTTGGTTCTCGACCGTGGAAGCGGCGTCTGTGAGGACCGCCGCTTCCACGACCTGCCTGCGTACCTGCGTGCGGGTGACGTCCTGGTCCTGAACGACTCGCGCGTCATCCCCGCCCGCCTCATCGGCACGAAGCAGGGCACCGGGGCGCGCATCGAGCTCTTCCTGCTGAGGCCGCTTGGTGCGCCAGGGGTGGCGGGGGCGGCAGGCGGACAGGCGCAGGGGGACACCGGCGACTGCTGGGAGGCCCTTGCCCGCCCCGCGCGCCGCCTGAAGGCGGGCGATGTCGTGGACTTCGCGTCGGCGCTCCAGGCGCAGGTCGTCGAGAAGCGGGAGGGCGGCGCCCTCGTCGTCCGTCTCGTCTACGAGGGCACGCTCCTGGACGCGCTCCAGCGCGTGGGGACGGTTCCGCTGCCTCCCTACATCGCACGCGCCGCCGAGCCTTCGGACACACAACGCTATCAGACGGTCTTCGCGCGCGAGCCGGGCTCGGCGGCGGCCCCCACAGCGGGCCTGCACTTCACCGACGCCTTGCTTGTCCGCCTGCGCGAACAGGGCGTGCATACGGCCTTCGTGACCCTCCACGTGGGCCTTGGAACCTTCCGCCCCGTGCAAAGCGAGCATATCGAGGAGCACCGGATGCACGAGGAGCTCTACCACATAGACGAGGACGCCGCCCAGGCGATAAACGCCGCCCGCAGCGAGGGCCGCCGCGTCGTCTGCGTAGGGACGACCTCGGTGCGCACGCTGGAGAGCGCAGCACGCCCCGATGGCGACAGCGGGGTCACGGTCGCACCAGGCTGGGGGGCCACCGACATCTTCCTCTACCCGGGCGGACGCCCCTTCACCATGACGGACGCCCTCGTCACGAACTTCCACCTCCCCAAGTCCACGCTCCTCATGCTCGTATGCGCCTTCGTCGGCCGAGAGAAGGTGCTTGCCGCCTACCAGCACGCGATACAGGCACGCTACCGCTTCTTCAGCTACGGCGACGCGATGCTTGTCGTCTAGGCGGAGGCAAGACGAGGGGGAAAGGGCGGCTCTCCTTTGCGCCTTCCTCGTTCACCCCCACTGTCATCCCGAGCTCCGCCGAGGAACCCTTGGACACGCAGTGTCCAACGGCAGGCCAAGGGGCCCTTCGACCTGCGGTCGACCGCTGGCGCGGCCGAGGATTCCTCGACAGGCTCGGAATGACAGTGGGGCTCGGGGCGACAGTGGGGCTCGGAATGACAGTGGGGCTCGGGGTGGCAGTGGGGCTCGGGGCGGCAGTGGGGCTCGGAATGACAGTGGGGCTCGGGGCGACAGTGGGGCTCGGGGTGGCAGTGGGGTATCTGTGGGGGTGTGAACTCTGTAACCCTTCCTCCTGCACCTCCCCTCCACGACGTCCCTCTCTTCAGCCTTGTGTCAGGTGCTTGCTGTATACTGTGCGATGGAACGCCACAACAGAACATGATCGCCCCGACGCCACCTCGACGGACTCCGAAAGACACGCGCCCATGAGCAACACGCACGACAAGAAGCTGCCCGACGTCTCGGTCGTCGTCCCCTGCTACAACGCCGGGCGCTACCTCGCCCAGTGTCTGGAGAGCATCCTGGGCCAGTCCCACACAGGCCTCGAGGTCGTCTGCCTGAACGACGGCTCCACCGACGGCTCGCTTGCCGTTATGCAGGAGTACGCGGAACGGGACGTGCGCGTCGTCGTGGTGGACAAGCCGAACGAGGGCTACGGGGCGACCTGCAACCGGGGAATAGACGAGGCGTCCGGCACCTACATCTCCATCGTCGAGCCGGACGACTGGATCGAGCAGGGGATGTACGAGGACATGCTCGCCTTCGCCTCGCGCTTCGCCTCCCCTCCCGACATGGTGAAGACGCCGTACTGGCGCATCCTCATGCCCGACACCCCCCAGCAGCGGAAGCTGAACTGCAGCTACCGGCACCGCATCCGCCCCCCGTGCCAGCCGTTCGAGATAGGCGTCGCGCCGCACCTGCTCTGCCACCACCCCTCCATCTGGTCTGCCCTGTACCGCAAGGCCTTCCTCGACGACTGCGGCATCCGCTTCATGCCGATCCCCGGGGCCGGATGGGCCGACAACCCCTTCCTCATCGAGACCTGCTGCCAGGCGCGCTCCATCGTCTACCTCGACAGACCCTACTACTGCTACCGCGAGGAGACCCCCGAAAGCTACGCCGCGTTCGCACGCAACCACACCCTCGTGCCCTTCCAGCGCTGGAACGAACAGATGGACGTCCTGGAGCGCCTGAACGTCACCGACGAGGGCGTCCTGCGCGCCCAGAACAGCCGAGGCTTCACCTATCTGGCAGGGATAACCGCAGAGGTCCCCCTCGAAGACCCCGCCCTCCATGTCGAGGCCGAGCGCATGTTCTCCCGCATGGACGTCGACCTCGTGCTCAGTGATGCCGAGATCCCTCCCAGGTCCAAGGACCTCTTCCTCGAACTGCGTGGCCTGCCGCCCCAAAGGACCGCCCGTCTCCCCTATTGGCTGGGCCTGGTCGCCCAGGGCCTCTACACCCTGCGCAACACCGGCCTCCGCTTCACGCTCCAAAGCCTCACTGACTTCCTGAAAAGGCAGTGAGGTGCCTGTTGGGATACGCAGCCGCAGAAGGCTGTGACCGGATCTGGGAGCACGGGCTGTCCGACCTGGAACTGTTCGGAATATGAGAGACGGCATGAGAAAGAGGGAGCAACGGCGTCAGGCTCTCCAGGCCGAACTGGACGAAAAGCGCTCGACGGACTACCGGCGGCACCTCGGGCAGTTCGCAACACCTCCCGAGCTTGCCTCGGAGATCGTGTCTTACGGCTTGTCGCTCATGGGGGGACGGCCCATCAGGTTCCTGGAGCCGGCAGTGGGGACAGGCTCGTTCTTCTCCGCACTGCTTGCGTGCGCCGGGAGCGAGGGGGTCGAAAGCGCCACAGGGCTGGAAGTCGACGGGGAGGTCGGCGAAGCCGCCAAG
>JAISGJ010000103.1 GCA_031263105.1 Coriobacteriales bacterium | reverse complement strand
CCCCCCCCCCCCCCCCCCCCCCCCCCCCCCCCCCCCCCCCCCCCCCCTTCTCAAGCTTTAACACTTCACGTCTTTAAAGACACAGCACGACGTGCGCTTTCTTTCACCCTCGCACTCCTTTTGGCCCTTACCCTGATGCCCGTGCTGCCCGGAGGCATAAGGCAGGCCGGGGCAGAGACCCACACAGATTACGCATGGGGGGCGACAAAGAGTGGTGCGACCATTCCACTCTTCTATTTCAGCCCACATAATGCGAGCGCTGACGGCGTTACCATATATGGGGGTCATGCTTTTGGTGCCTTCGACCCCGGCACGACATATTATTGGGATCTCTACATTGACGCAAGTCTGCACAATGGGGGCGACTGGACGCGTGTGTACATGAGCCATTCGGGTGACCCGTCACCAGATCCGTATGATGATCCAGGCTTCCATGGCTTCCCCTACATGTTCGATTTCGATCTGCCGTCAAGTTACGGTACGTGGGCCGCAGGAAGCTTTACGCTCGCTCCTGCCAGTGCCACGTTCAGCTACACGATTCCAACAAGCAAGAACATCGACTTCAATGCCGACGGAATCGCCGACGAGCTAACTGTTCAGGCAAGTATGAATGCCCCTGGCACAACTATCACTTGGACGGCAGGCTCGGGGCATTGGAGTGACTTCAACTGGGGGAGCGCAAGCGGCTGGAACTCTCCAGCCGATGCAACTTACTCGTATACGGTAAAAGTCAACGGCACAACGGTTTCCAGCGGCAGTGGAAATGGAGCGTATGCTAATAGCATTCTGGTTAACATCCCTCTGCCCAGCTACAGAACCCAGTCGACTCCTGCGGTAACCCACTATGCCCCCATAGTAAACTCCATCACTCCCTCACCGGAGAGCAGCTCAAGCGCCTACACTGCCACCATATCTAGCTCCTTTCCCACGCTCACCAAGACTGTCGGCAATTCCTTTAACGCCTTTGAGGGAATATCGGCCGTGTCGGGCTACACTTCGACGACATTGACCAACGGCAGCAACGCGACCTTCTCCACAAGCTCAGGTACCCTGCCGCCCAACGACGGCAACATATGGACAGGATTGGGTTCGGCTTCAGTCACACAAAGGGTTGCTGACTCCGAAAATGATCGCACCGACTTTACCCGCACCATCATCGTCCAGGGCCCCGCCAGCCTCGCAGCAACCTACGCAACAGGGCCCTCCACAGGCCTCGCCTACCCCACAGGCAGGTGGACCAACGAGAGCCTCAACGTCCGCGCCTACCCGCAGCAAAACACCTGGGGAGGCGACTGGAGAAGCGCCGTGTACCAAGGCGCGACGAAGCTCGGGCAGTCTGCGACGAATCGCGGAGACTACACCCATACGATAAGCGCCGACTACGACAACACCGTCGCAGGGCGCCTGATAGATGCAAGCGACGTGAACCTGACCTCCAACAACCCCACGGCTACCTTGAGGGTGGACAAGACCGCTCCCGTGCCGGGCGCTACCTACGACTTCGGCACGGGTGTTTTTACCAACACCTCCTCCGACGGCCTCTCCGGCCTCTATAACGCCGACGCACCCTCCGCAATCGCCAACCCCGTGCTCACCGGCAGCGAGAGAAACCAGCTCCTCGTCGTCCCCAACGGCACCTACACAGACAACGCCGCAGGTGCCCTTGCGGCCGGGTCGGCCCCGGGTTGGACGGACTTCGCCTCGGCCAGCGTCTCTATGCCGGGACGCTATGACGTGTGGGTGCGGGCCTGGGACAACGCAGGCAACAGCGCGGTTGCCTTGCCCGCCGCTGTAAAAAACGTCCTTATCAAGTCTGCCCTTACACCCGCTATCGCAGGCTACACGGGAGACGCCGCCATACCGGCCAACACGCTCGCCTCGGACACCTGGACCAACACGGACGTCTTTGTGGAGGTAACCGACAACTCAGCCGTCCCTGGCGCACACTGGCTGGCCTACCTTGATCACCAGGGCACCTCCGGCACGGCTCTCTGGTATGCGGCAGGCGCAACACCTTCTGCGGCAGCACCGCCGCCTGCGGCCGCTGCCGTCTCGAAGGGCTATGCTGCAGAGGGCATCCACACCGCCTACGGTGTTATGGCAGACGGAGACAACGCAGCAGCAAGTGAGCTTTCTGCTCGCAGCTCCTACGTGGTAAAGATAGACAAGACCGCACCCCTGGCGAGTCTTACCCTTGCCCTACCAGACATACGCACCTTCACAGACAGCCCCTCGCGCGATGTGCGCCCTGCGGATGCAGCAGCTTCAGATGCCGTCAAGCTCGCAGGTGGCTCGTATGCAGAAGACATCTCGGATCCTGCAAACGTCATGTCCGGCATCGACTCAACCAAGACCATGGTGGCCGTCGTGCCCACAGGCACCGTGCCTGTGCCGGGAGACTACGTGTCTTTGTCGGCAGCTGCGATACCCTCAAGTCCCCCTTCTGTCTACTACGATGTCTGGGCAACCGTCACCGATGTGGCCGGCAACGTCTCGGCCGCAACCTTACAGCTTGGGCACATAAACCACGCCGGACTTGATGAGATAGCGGTTCTTAACTTCTCCCGAGGCATGAACCAGGGCCCCATCGGAACAAACGATCTGGCAAAGTACCTCTCGCGCGTACGTGCCGTATGGTACGGAGGCGGAGACATCCCCGTGCCTGACTCCTCGCTTCCCGCCGCGCTTTCTCTCGCCGACCCCTCAGAGCGCACTGCTGCCAACAGCGGAGCCGCCACTGGCACGAGTTGGCCGCTTCGCATCCAAACCCCCGAGCTAGGCCAAAATCCCAACTTCCCGACCGTGCTCACCCGAAACGAGGCGACCGCCCGTGTGACGTGGTACGATCAGGGCTCAGGGCCTGATGGACCCGCCTACAACACCACCTCCATCTTTGCCAACGACTTTGCCTACGGCGTGAGAAAAGCCAACGGCTCTGTTGCAGACGCCGTCACTGATGATGTGGCACGTGCACTCTCACGCGTCATCGCCTACGAAGGCGACGGTCTGCCGCAGGCCACAAACACCATCATAGTGGACCCAGCTCAACGCAATGCCATCAACACCGCTATCGCCGCAAGAGAGACAGGGACCTTCCCCTTGCGCTTCACCGAGATCTCAGACGGGCGCTCTGTCGTTGTGGCCGTGCGTCTTTATGACCGCTTGGGGCCTGAAGTGCCACCGTCTGGCTCCCCTTGGATAGCAGCCAGTGACTTTGAGCTGTACGCCGGCTGGGCCTTACTTGACGACGCAGCCGCCAAAGGCTTCTCGTATGTTCAGGCAAGGACCGCCACGGGCGCGGCGGTTGCGCTCTCCTCTGTCACAGTCGATACCGCTGAACGCGATGCCATCCGCGATGTGCAGGCAGCAGGAGCCTCAGCCCTTCTTCCGCTCACCTTCAGCTACACCGAAGGCTCTACCTACTCCGTTACCGTAAACGTGCGCATCTACGCCCCCACCCCGCCCCAGCCCCCCGTACCGGGGCCGGGCGAGACCTTCATCGCTGCAGACGACTTCGAGTACGGCATCCGCCACTCCGACGGCTCGGCGGCGGACGACCTCGACGAGGCGGTCGCCAGGCAGCTGTCCTACGCGCGGGCGCGCAGCGCCAACGGCATCCCGCAGCCCGCCGCCAACATCTCGGCGGACGCGGCCGGGCTCGCCGCCATCAACGCGGGCATCGCCTCGGAGTCCGTGGGCTTCTACGACCTGGCCTTCACCGAGTCGGAGGGCGGCAAGTCCGTGACCGTGAGGGTGCGCCTGCACGACGTGGTGCCCGCCACTCCCCCCGCCGGCGAGACCTACATAGCGGCGTCGGACTTCGAGTACGGCATCGATCAGGCGGACCTCAGCGAAGACCTCGCCCGCTTCTTGTCTCGCGTGCGTGCCCGCGACACTTCAGGCATCCCGCAGGCTCTCTCCACCATCTCGGTGGACGCAACCGAGCTTGCGGCCTTAAACGCGCAGCGGGCATCAGGTATACCAACAACGCTCCCGCTAACCTTCAGTGAGCCTTTGGGCAACAGGTCTGTGACCGTAAACGTGCGTTTAACAGACCACGGAGGGCCCAACGTGCCCTTGGCAGGCCTTTCGGTTATAAACGCCTACGACTTTTCCTACGGCTGCGACGAGGCAGACCTTACCGAGGCACTCTCGCGCCTGCTGGCCCACGTGTCTGCCCGCGACAAAGACGGGCTGCCCATAGCGCTCACAGACATCACAGCGGACGCCGGCCACCTTTCCGCCATCGTCTCTGCCCAACACGCAGGCGCACGCGGATTTTATCCCTTGGAGTTTTCTACTCCTGATGGCACCTCGACAAGCATCACGGTGACCTTGCGCGATCACGGAGGGCCTCCCTCCCCTGCCGGTGCCGCCCACATAGCAGCCAACGACTTTTTCGTCGGCATCGGCGAGCTGCCCATCACGCCTGCCCAGGCCGCAGCCTTTGCGGCAGCCGATCTGCGCGATGCGGCGGGGCTGCCGTTGGACGTCTCTCTTATCACCGTAGATGCCGCAGAGCTTGCCGCCATAAACGCAGCGACAAAGGCCGGTGAGAGATTCCAGCTTACCTTCGAAGGCCCCGGCCCCGTCTTTGCCGTCGTAACCGTTACGACCAAAGACTCAGGCGGCGGCGGCGGCAGAGGCACGAGCGGGCATGTGACAGCCAATGACTTCACCTACGAGATAACAGAAGAGACCTTAAACGCCCTCATCTCGCGCACGCTTGCAGACGCGGAGGCAACCGACAAAGACGGACACCGTATTGCGCAGTCTTTGGTCACGATAGATGTCGCTGAGCTTGCTGCGCTTGTGAGTGCCCAAAAGGCTCACCGGATGCTCACGTTGCCCCTTACCTTCTACAACGGATCCGGTGCCTCGGCCACCATTCAGGTGACGCTTGTGGACACCAACACCTACTACATAAGCTACTACTCCGAAGGACACACGGCAGGCAAGGTGCCGCCCAGAAGCGGACATCACTACGGAGACAGCACAACGATAGCAGGGCCTGGCAGCCTTGTGCGCAAAGGCCACACCTTCCAAGGTTGGACGACACGTCAAGGGTCTGCGAAGGTCTCTTTGGAGGCAAACGCCCCCTACAGCGTAACCCGACATCTGGCCCTGTATGCGGTGTGGACCGTCAACAGGTACGACGTGAGCTACGATGCGGGAACAGACGACAAGGTCACCGGGCTTCCGACAGGCAGAAGCAACGTTGCCTTTGATGCGTCTGTTACCGTAAAGAGCGCACCTAAGCGCACAGGCTACGAGTTTTTGGGCTGGCGCTCCTCTGCGGGAGGCACATTCCAGCCAAAGGCTTCTTTTGCCATGCCTGACTCCGACGTAGTGCTCACCGCGCTTTGGCGCGAGGTGCCCGATGCTCCTTCTGCCCCTGAAGCTGCCCCGGGCACCCCGGTCGCACCTTCAGGCCCCTCCTGGACTCCTGCAGGCTCTGGGAACACTCCCGCCTCTACAGGCGAGCCCACAGGTGCCGCAGGTGCCACCGAGACGCCCACGGCTTCGACAGACGCCCCCACAAGCAGGCCACCTGCCACCAGCACTGACGACAGGAACGAAACGCAAGAGACACAGACCCCCGTGGTAGAAAGCCCTGAGGCCCCCGTCCCTCTCGCCGCCCCCGATGCCGCATCAGGCTCCTGGTCGCTGTTTGACCTTATCGCCACCATCGCGGGCCTCGTAGCGCTCGTTGCCTGCGCCCTGCGCGGCCTTATGCGTCGCCGCCAAGACAAGACGCGCGCCGCAGCGCCACTCGTGGTGCGCGCCGCAACCTCCGGTGAGGCGAACCGCAGCACTCCTCCTCAGAGCAACGCATCTTACGGACGCTCCTCGGACGCCAACGCCGCTCTGCGCCTGCCGGCGCTCATAGCCGCCCCTGTGCTCAGTGTCATCTCAGTTGTGCTGTTCCTCTTCACCCAGGACATGGCTGCCCCCATGGTCATGTTCGACGTGTTCTCTGCGCTGTTTGCCATGCTTTTGGTTTTAAGCATCGTCGCCGCCTGCACCGTCGTGCGCCGCAAAGACGACGACCGGACATCCGGCACCCCCCAGGACAGCGAGCCGCTTACAGCCGAGAGCTGACGCTCCAAGCAATGAACCTTCCTTGGACGGGATAACAAAGGGGCTGTTGACCCAAGGTGTCAACAGCCCCTTTTGTTGCCGTAAAATCAAACGAATGCCCCACGCAGATTTCTGGGAAGCGACCCACAAAAGCCCCGGGCCTCTTGCGGAGGCCCGGGGCTTCTCAAAGACTGCTTCGCCTCTCGCGCGCCACTCTAAGTTGTCCTTGGGCAATTTGTTTTGGTTACTTGAGACAACTTCCTCGGCGACGTATCTACTAATCTGTTGCTAGGTGTGACAGCGCACCCCTACTGTCATTCCGAGCGCAGCCGAGGAATCTTTGGGTTCGAGCGCCCGGAAGGATCAGGGCAAAGCCGCCCACGATACGCACCTCGACAGAGTTGCTTTCCGCCTCTGCGAGCTTGCCGTCCAGGAACGAGAGGGCGGCAAGCAGCAGTTGCTTGGACTCTTGCTCGGTCATGGGAGGTCGCGTCCGTAGAGCTCGCGGGCACAGCGCATGAGGACGGCCTGCTGGCTCGGACTGAAGCTGTCGATGTCAAGGGTTCCGTACAGGTAGTTGCAGAGCCAGCCCTTATGACGATAGCTCTTATAGAGCAGGCGTTCGAACATGACGCCCTCAAGCTCCGGGAGGCTCCTCATGTCCACAAGGAAATCGTATCTCTGCTCTACAATGTTCATGGTACGTAGTCTAGCATAGAGCGCCAAGGGGATTCGACGGAGTCACCACAACCTGAAAGCAGCCTCTGACGCCTTTACGGAGAGGAAGAAGGAAGCTCCAAAGACCGCCAGCGACGCGACGCTAATCCCCAAAGAGAGGGGCCCCACATTTGAGAAGAGTTGGAGGGACACGTCGGCAAAACGTTGAGGATCAATGAGCATCATGACCAAGAACATGAGAGCAGTGTACGCAAGTATGGCAGCTTGCAGTTTGACGAGGCCGTAGCGATACAGCACGGGAAGCAATACGGCGCTATACAGCAGCGTGGAGGACAGTGCCACTGTGACCGCAAGGAAACCTGTCTCCCATGAAACACCGAGCGTCATAGACAATACTACCTCAATCGCGGCAACGGCTATTAAAGAGCCTATAGTCATCAACAATACGAAGAGGTATTTCGACCCGATTACTTGCTTGGGATCAAGGGGGAGAGACCTCACCGTCACTTCCCATTTGTATTGAAAATCGAGGGTGAGCGTGGAAACGGCCAGCGTGTTCATTATAAAGAAGACGCCTATGGCCAAAAGCATGGCAAGCAAGCTCGGGTTGTGGAAGCAACTGACAGCAAATATAACTATAGGGAGGAGGTACTGCCAGCTCACTGTCTTCTTGAGAAGCAGCACGTCCTTTTTTATGAGTCCCGGCACCTTGTCACACTTCTTTGTTCATAAGAGCAAAGACAAGGTCGTCAAGATCGTCCGAACGGTACTGCCGGTACAGTCCTTGTAGCTGTCCGATTGGCAGATTGAACAACTCTTGCCCCTTATTGAGAAAGCAGACGCTGTCGGCAATCTTCTCAATGTCATTTGGAAGATGCGTTGAAAAGAGGATTGTCGTTTTCTCGTCGTGCGCCTTGTCTTGCAACAAGTCCAATACTTCGCGACGCACAGACGGATCGAGCCCAGAAGTGACTTCGTCAAGGACGAGAATGCTCGGACTATGGACAAGCGCAATGGCAAGCATCGCCTTGGATTTTGTTCCACGTGACATTTCGTCGATTTTTTGTTACACGTCACACCCCACTGTCATTCCGAGCCTGTCGAGGAATCCTCGACCGCGCCAGCGGTCGACCGCAGGTCGAAGGGCCCCCTGACCTGCCGTTGGACACTGCGTGTCCAAAGATTCCTCGGCGGAGCTCGGAATGACAGTGGGGGTGTGACGTGTAACGATTTTTTGCTCGTTTCGATATGGAGGCGCTCTATCAGGTCGTGAAACGCTGCACGGTTCCAATCGCGGTAGATGGCGTCAATATAGGAGTCGATCTCCTGAAGAGAAAAATTGCCGTGATAGTCATGGCAGTCCATGACAAATCCCATGCGCCCTAAGGCAGCCTGAACAGGAGCGCCCTCGATCAGCACGGCTCCACTCGTAGGCAGACGCCTGTTTAGAATAATGCTCAATAACGTAGTTTTGCCTGCGCCGTTTTCTCCAACAAGCCCCATTATCTCCCCTCGTTTCACCGAAAGGCTGATGGGACCCAAGATAAAGCCACCGTAGCTCTTTGTTACGTTTTGTACGCTTATGACAATCTCGGCTGCGCTCACTGTGCCTGGGCTTTCTTCATCGGAACGTACTTCTTAAACGTAGTCGGCAGTTCTTTGAATATGGGTAGTCTAGGGCGTTTTCGATTTAACCTCAAGCGTCCTAGGCATGCCGAGGAAGCGAATAGTCACTGTTCACACCCCCACTGTCATTCCGAGCTCCGCCGAGAGTGGGCAGGGGGATCGAAGCGACGTCTGACGGGGCGCTGTTGGCCACGAAGGCCACGGAGATAATCCAGGGCTGCGAGGATCTCAAGCGGTATGCGGACGCGTTGGGCTGCGACAGCGAGACGGGTGCCTTTGGGTCGCTGCGTATCGCTATCGCCTCGTCACCCTATGAGGGCAGCATCATCTCGAGAGCACTGCTCGACAAGCTCGCAAGGCGGTACCCTGGCATTAAGCTGGAGCTTATCTACAGTTCCAGCGGCGCAGGGCTTTCCGCCCTCTACGAGGATGTCGTCGATGTCTCGATTGTCCTTGGGCGGGTGAAGATGGAGCAGTTCACCTGCATCAAGCTCTTTGAGAGCGAGCTGCGGATTGCCGTGGACAAGCTGCACCCTTTGGCAAAGCGATGCTGCGTTCCGCTAAGCGACGTGGTGAGCTATCCCATTGCAAAGCCCCATGACCTTCGTTGCTGCTATCAGGCAATAGTGGCCCAGTTCGAAAGGATCAACTTCTCTCCCTGCTTCGTCGATCTGCCGCCTTTCATCGAAAGCTGCGGCCGTTTCCTCAAAGAGGAGAGTGGTGTCGTTTTCGTATTACACGAGCCCTCGCAACGTGAGTCCTCGTTTAGCGACTTATATGCCAACGTAGACCTCATCTCTCTCAATCAGGACGAACGGATCACTGTTCCTGTCTGCATCGCATGGCGAAAAGGCAATAAGGAAAAACTGATCTCGCTGCTTCAGAAAAGCCTGATCCGGTCCCTGAAGGATGAGAGACGCATGGCTCATAAGAACATGATGGGATGAGGCAGACGTTCACAGGGTCTTGAACAGGTCGACCACCGTTATGTCCAGCCCCTTGACGATTCTTTCGAGGGTGTCGATCGAGACGTTCTGGCGACCGCTTTCAATCGTGCTCAGGAATGTCCGATCCATGCCTATCATAAGGGCGAACTGCCTTTGTGACATCTTCCGCTCGATTCGCAACTGCTTTATGTGATTGCCAAGCATTTTTTTGGTATCCATATCAGGAAAGCTTATATAATGTTCAGAGCAGCATGTCAGGATATAACTCACATATCGAAGATTGCTTCCGTATTTTGGCAAAGGAAGAACAGATGTCAGACTGGGTCGATAACGAAGCATTTTGGGATGTTCTCAGGGCAGCCAACAAGTTGCTGTCTCGGGCTGGTACCGAAGACGAGCTTCTTGGTATCGAGAGGGCGCTCTGCTTCGAGATTCGCTGTATAGCGGCTGCTGTCTACGAAAAGACAACCAATAGTTGTTAATGCGGAGCATAGGTTGTTGAATATACCCGCATCGACCCCCTCGATTCTCGTATGGTGTATTGGTACATGGTGTCTTGGGGGTTACGATTCACACCCCCACGGATACCCCACTGGCATCCCGGGTCCCACTGCCATCCCGGGCCTCACTGTCATTCCGAGCCCGCCGAGGAATCCTCGACCGCGCCAGCGGTCGACCGCAGGTCGAAGGGCCTCCCGACCTGCCGTTGGACACTGCGTGTCCAAGGATTCCTCGGCGGGGCTCGGAGTAATGATCCCCCGGCATAGCCGGGGGCTTTGAACGGGCACTGAAGTGCCTTTACCGGCGGCGGCAAAGCCGCGATGGTTCGGTGCATCGTATACCAGCCGCCCCCAAAGGGGGCATGTCCGAGCAGCCCTACTCCATCATGTCGGCCTTCTGCTGCTGTCTGATGTGCTTCCTGATCACGGCCTCGTTCATGCCGACCGTGCTCACGTAGCAGCCTCTCGCCCAAAACGACTTCTCCTTCTCGCGGTTCCTGCGCTGCTCGGGTATGCGCTGCGCAAGCTCCATCGCGCTTTTGCCCTTCAGGTACCCCATGATGTTCGAGACCGAGTATTTTGGCGGTATCCTCAAGCAGAGGTGCACGTGGTCGGGACACATGGCGCCCTGCACTATCTCGACACCGGGCTTTTTGTCCGCCAACTCCCTCAAGATGTCTGTCAGTTGTCTCCTGCACTGTCCGAACAGGACACGCCTTCTGTACTTCGGTGTCCACACGACGTGATAGGTACAGTCCCACACAGTGTGTGCTAGACTCGATTCCGGCATCGTCTTCTGTCCTTTCTGTCTGTGACCAAACCATCGCAGATACATCTTAGGACAGAAGACTTTGCTTTATGGTAAACCCCTGTTACTCCACAGGCAGAGCCTGTGGTTTCTTTATGGCAATGACAGTGGGGTGTGAGCACGTAATTTGTTTTGCTACTTGAGACAACGTTCTCAGCAACGTGTCTGACGGCCGGTTGCTATACAATATGCGGGTCGGCTTCAGCACCTATGAATGGTGCGGAGAGCACCCCGGATATGACGAGGAAGCGAATGGCCCAACATCCCAGCCCCGCGAATCTGCCCGCCTCTGCAGGTCAGGCCGACCCCACCGGCCTGACCCTCTCCACGCTCCCCCTCATCCCTGTGGGCTCGCCCGAGGCGCGGGCGTGCCTTGAGGGCGTCACCCACGTCTACACCGACCTCGACGGGACGCTGTTCGCCCCCGGCGGCAGGCTGCTTGCCAGCCATGCGGGCGAGCCCTCCACCGCGACGGCCGAGGCGCTGGTAGCCTGCAAGCGCACTGGCATCGAGGTGATCATCGTCACAGGGCGCAACGGCATGCAAGGCAACGAGCTGCTGCGCATACTCGACCTCGACACCTTCATCGGCGAGCTCGGCTGCCTGCGCATGGACGGCTTCGGGGCCAAGGCCCGCATCTCCTACGAGCTGGGCGACTGGGAGCACGCTGTGCTCGACAGCGGCCTGGCGCCCGGCGTGCTGCCCGAGGGCGTGACCCCCTACCAGCTCATCGAACGCAGCGGTGTCCTCGACCGGCTGACCGCCGCCTTCCCCGGCAGGCTCGAGGTGCACCGCCCCTACCCCGGCGAGCGCATGGTCACGCACCCTTTGCGCGGCAACGTGGATGGGGAGAAGGTCGTGCGCCTTCTGGCAGACGAGGCCCTCCCGTTGACGCTGCTGGACAACGGGCAGATACACCCCCAGACGCACACGCTCGTCGACTGTCCTGAGATACATATCTACCACCTCATGCCGCGCGGCGCCTCGAAGGCCCTCGCCGTCGCCCACGACATCGCCCTGCGCGGCCTTGCGCCCGAGCGCACGCTCGCCATCGGGGACGCGCGCGCCGACATGGAGATGGGCGAGCACACCGGCTCGCTCGTCGTTCTCGCCAACGCCCTGCCCTCCGCCGCCGTGCAGGAGGCCCTCCGCGCCCGAGCGGAGCGAGCGGAGCGAGCGGAGCAACAGGCGGGGCGGGGCGGGGCAACCGCGACGGAGGCGGTGGCGGAAACAGGGCCCGGAAGGGCGGAACCCGCAGCGGCGACCCTCTACACCGAGGGCTCCACCGCCGACGGCTGGGTCGAGTTCGCACACGCCCTGCTCACAGCCAAAGGAGCGGGACAGGAAGGGGGCGCCAGCGGCCGCCGCCCCGGCCCCCTGTTCTAGAGATTGGAGACGCCATGCTCAACATATTCTGCAAGATGCCGCTCTGGGAGGCCGCGCCCTCGCTTGCCGCAGTCGCGCAGGGCAGGCTGCCCGCCAAGACCGTCATTCGCAACGCCACGCTCGTGAACGTCTGCACCGGGGAGCTGCAGGAGGGCACCGACGTCGCCCTCTGGGGCGGCCGCATCGCGTATGTGGGCGATGCCGCGCACTGCATCGGCGAGGGCACCGAGGTCGCGGAGGCGGACGGGCAGTTCCTCTCCCCCGGCTTCCTCGACGGCCATATCCATGTGGAGAGCTCGATGCTCGGGGTGGGCGAGTACGCGCGGGCGGTCATTCCCCACGGCACGGTGGGCATCTATATGGACCCCCATGAGATCTGCAACGTGCTCGGCCTGCCGGGCGTGAAGGTGATGGAGGCCGACAGCCGCCGCACGCCGCTGAAGACGATGATCACCACGCCCTCCTGTGTGCCGGCGGTGCCGGGCTTCGAGGACACCGGCGCCTCCATAGGGCCCGAGGACGTCCGCAAGACCATGGAATGGGAGAGCGTCGTCGGCCTGGGGGAGATGATGAACTTCCCCGGCATCCTCGCCGGAGCGCCCGACGCTCACGACGAGTGCGCCGAGACCCTGAAGGCCGACAAGGTGGTCACCGGCCACTACTCCGTCCCCGAGACCGACCGGGGGCTCAACGCCTACGTCGCCAGCGGCATCCGCTGCTGCCACGAGTCCACACGCGCCGAGGACGCGCTCGCAAAGATGCGCCTGGGGATGTACGCGATGCTGCGCGAGGGCTCCGCCTGGCGCGACCTCGCGCAGCTGGCGCCTGTCATCGCATCCGGCGAGATCGACACCCGCTTTGCCTGCCTGATCAGCGACGACACGCATCCCCACACCCTGGTGGCCGAGGGGCACCTCGACCATATCCTGCGCCGGGCCGTCGCGGAGGGCATCGACCCCATCACCGCCCTGCAGATGGTGACCCTCAACACGGCGACCTGCTTCCGCATGGACCATGAGCTCGGCTCGGTGACCCCAGGCAAATGCGCCGACCTCGTGCTGCTGGCCGACCTCGACGACTTCGAGGTCACGCGGGTCTTCATCGACGGCAGCGAGGTCGCCCGCGACGGTCGCCTGAGCTTCGAGCTCGCGCCTTACGAGTATCCCGAGTGGGTGACCCACTCCATGCACGTGGGCACGCAGATCACCCCCGCGACCTTCGCGGTGCCGGCGGTTGCGGCGGGGGGAGCGAGGGCCGATGCGGGAGCCGCACCCGTCACGCCCACGCCCTCCACAGCGCTCGTCCGCGTCATCGAGGTCGTCCCCGAGCGGGTGGGCACCTTCGAGCGCCACGTCGAGCTTCCCGTCGCGGACGGCCGCATCGAGGCCGACCCCGGCCAGGACACGCTCAAGGCCTTCGTCTTCGAGCGGCACCACGGCACCGGCAGCTTCGGCTTCGGCTTCGTCAAGGGCTTCGGCATCAAGCAGGGGGCGCTGGCCTCGACCGTCGCCCATGACGCGCATAACCTGCTGGTGGTCGGCTCCAGCGACGCCGACATGGCGCTTGCGGCCAACACGCTGACAGCAAGCGGCGGCGGCATGGTCGCCGTGCAGGACGGCAGGGTGCTCGGACACGTCGCCCTGCCCATCGCCGGCCTGATGGACGACCTCTCGGCAGCCGAGATGGCCGAGAGGGTCGCAGGGCTGGAAGGCGCCTGGAAGGCCATGGGCTGCACCATGGCGTCGCCCTTCATGACGATGGCCCTGATCCCCCTCGCCTGCCTCCCTGAGCTGCGCCTGACCAACCGAGGCCTCGTGGACTGCATCGCCTTCTCCTTCGCCCCGCTTTTGGTGGAATAGAGGAACCGTCGGTTCGAATTCGCTTAAGTTCAGGTCGAATTCGTCCCTATCCCTATTCCCAGCATCTTGCAGGTCTGCTATGCTAAATGCCGTGTAATGAGGAACTGAGGCCCGTTTGGGCAATCAATCACATAAGGGAGCGGACATGAGGGGCAAACGACTCATATCAAGCGCAGACACTGCCGACGGCTTGTCAAGCCGCAGGCCAAGGGCACGGCACGGAAAGAGAACGAAAAGCCTGTGGACACAAGCGACCTCGCTTGTCCTTGCGAGCCTGCTCGCCATAACGACCTTTGGCAGCTGGGGCGCCCTTCTGTCTCCCGATGCCACCGAGGCCTTGGCCCAAGAAGCCCTGCCAGCAGCAGAAGAGGACGAGAGCGCAACGGGGCCGCTCTCCCTGGAGGGAGAAGCCCCCA
>JAISGJ010000053.1 GCA_031263105.1 Coriobacteriales bacterium | reverse complement strand
AGCGGGCGTAGAGGACGAGGTCCTTCGGCACCTTCGTGGTGGCGGCGACCTTCGAGCCCTTCGCCTTGCCGGTGTACCAGCCGAGGAAGGTGTAGCCGGTGCGCTTGGCCACCGGGAGCTTGCCGAGCGCAGCGCCTTTGTTGCGCTTGACGCTCGCGGCCTTGGACGCGCCCACCGTGCCGCCGTTGGCATCGAACTTCACGGTGCAGACCTGGGTGCTCATCGTCGCAAAGCGTATCTTGGGCCTGGCGCCGGCCGCATACCGGGACGCCGCCGAGTTGGCCGCACCGGTGATGGTGAGCTCCTCGCAGAGGTAGAAGGCGTCCTTCCCTATCGACTTCACCGAAGCCGGGATGGTGATGGACTTGAGGGTGCTGCAGCGGTAGAAGGCGTTGCCCTGCAGCGAGGTGACGCTGCTCGGCAGGTCGACGGAGGTGAGGGACGTGCAATGGGAGAAGGCGTCGATCTTAATCGTCGTGACCGTGTTCGGGATGGTGACCGAGGCAAGCGAGGTGCAGGCACGGAAGGTAGACGCCTCTATCGACCTGACCCCTTTGGGGATGTCGAGCGAGGTGAGGGAGGTGCAGTAGTAGAAGGCGAAGGGGCCTATCGACCTGACGGAGGCGGGGACGTCGACCGTCTCCAAGAAAGAGCAGCCGGAGAAGATGAAGTCCCCTATCGAGGTGACCCTGCTGGGGATGGTGAAGGAGGTGAAGGAGGTGCAGTACTCGAAGGCATGGTCGCCTATCGAGGTGACGCTGACCGGGAGGGCGATGGAGGGAAGGGAGGTGCAGCCGAAGAAGGCGTAGCTCCCTATCGTCCTTACGCCGTTGCCCACCGTGACGGAGGCAAGCGAGGTGCAGCCGAGGAAGGCGTACTCCCCCGTCGAGGCCACCGTGCCGGGGACGGACGCAGAGACGAGGGAGCGGCAGCCCTGGAAGGCATGGTTCCCTATCTCCCTGACGCTGCGCGGGATGGTGATGGAGGAGAGCGCGGTGCAGGTCGAGAAGGCGGCGGTCCCTATCGAGGTGACGCCGCTGGGGATCGTGATCGCCTTGAGCGCGGTGCAGCCGAAGAAGGCATAGTACCCGATCTCCGTGACGGTGCGCGGGATGGTGACGGAGGAGAGCGCGGTGCATCCATAGAAGGCGTTGTCCCCTATCGAGGTGACGCCCTCCGAGATGACGACCGTTCTGATGTCCTTGCGCCACGCCTGCCAGGGCGTCGGCTTCGATGCGGTGTCGTAGCGGGTCATCGCGCCGGTGCCGGATATGGTGAGCGCGCCGGTCGCGGTGTCGAACTGCCAGGTGAGGCTGACGCCGCAGCTGCCGCTCTTGAGGGCGAGCAGCGAGAGGCCGCCGCTCTGCGCCTCGTCGGCGGCCCCCGCCTCCGGCTCGGCGGCGAACGCCAGAGACGCCCCGCCCAGAGAGAGCGCCAGAGCAATCGTCAGCAGGCCGACGAGGCCCTTGCGCGACACGACCCTCGCATGTTCCATGACTTCCCCTTCCAATCAGGTCTTGCAGACAGTGTCTTCGGTATTCCTTGGTATTCTACTCCTTCGTCACGGCGTAGTCGAGACGGTCGTCGAGGTCGATGAGGGCGGAGTCGCCCTCGTGCAGCCTCCCGGCGACTATCTCGTTCGCCAGCAGGTCGACGATGTTGTGCTGGATGAGGCGCTTGAGCGGGCGAGCGCCGTAGACGGGGTCGAAGCCGTCTATGGCAAGCTGCTCGACGGCGGCGGGGCCGACCCTCACGGTCACCTTGCGCTCCGTGAGGCGCCTGCGCACGTCGGCGAGCTGCAGCTCCACGATCGCGTCGATGTTCGCCATGTCGAGCGCATGGAAGATGATGACGTCGTCGATGCGGTTGAGGAACTCGGGGCGGAAGGTCGCCCTGAGTGCCTCGTCGATGGCGCGTTCGAGCTTCTTCTGGTCGTCGATCTCGCCTGCGGGCGCAGGGCGCTTCTTTTTCTTCTTGTGTGCGGCGTCGCCCTCCATGCCGAGCCTGCCGGATATCTCGTCCATCATCTCGTCGACCATGCCGGAGATGCCGCCGTCCGCGCTCATCCTCGCGGCCAGGTCGCCCTTGTCGCCGCCGAGGGTGGCAAGGCCGCCGAGCCTGGATGCGCCGCCTGCACCGCCCGCGCCGCCGGGGCCCTCCCCGTCCCCGCCCTGGGCGAAGCTGCGCGCATTGAACTCGCGGATGAACTGCGAGCCCACGTTGCTCGTCATGATCACGATGGCGTTGCGGAAGCTGACGACCCGCCCCTGCCCGTCCGTCAGACGCCCGTCGTCGAGCACCTGCAGCAGGATGTTGAACACGTCGGGGTGCGCCTTCTCTATCTCGTCGAGCAGGATGACGCAGTAGGGCCGCCTCCGCACGGCCTCCGTGAGCTGCCCGCCCTCGTCGTAGCCCACGTAGCCGGGGGGCGCCCCGATGAGGCGCTGCACGCTGAACTTCTCCATGTACTCGCTCATGTCGATGCGCACCATGGCGCGCTCGTCGTCGAAGAGGAACTCCGCGAGCGCCTTGGCAAGCTCGGTCTTGCCGACGCCCGTGGGCCCGAGGAACAGGAAGCTGCCGATCGGCTTCTCGGGATCGGCAAGCCCCGCACGGCTGCGGCGTATGGCGCCCGCCACGGCGGCGACCGCCTCGTCCTGGCCTATGACGCGCCGGTGGAGCTCGTCCTCCAGGTGCACGAGCTTCTCCAGCTCGCCCTGCATCATCTTGGAGACCGGGATGCCCGTCCAGGTGCTGACCACGACGGCTATCTCCTCCTCCGTGACCTCCTCCTTGAGGATGCCGCCCTGCTCCTGGCGCTCCTCGAGCGTCCTGGTGGCCGCCTCTATCTCGGCCTCGAGCTGAGGAAGCGTCCCGTAGCGCAGCTCGGAGGCCCGCTGCAGGTCGTTCTCGCGCGTGGCGCGCTCGTAGTCGATCTGTGCCTGCTCGAGCTCGACCTTGAGCTTCTGCACGCGGGTGATGGCATCCTTCTCGTTGGCCCATTCCGCCTTCATGCCGTCGAGCTGCTGCTGCACCTCGGCCATGTCCCTGCGCAGCGACTCCAAGCGCTCGGCGGAGGCCCTGTCGCTCTCCTTGAGCAGCGCCTGCTCCTCGATCTGCATCTGGACGAGCTGCCGGTCGACGGTGTCTATCTCCTCGGGCATCGAGTCGATCTCGATGCGCAGGCGGCTGGCGGCCTCGTCCATGAGGTCTATCGCCTTGTCCGGCAGGAAGCGGTCCGCGATGTAGCGGTTGGAGAGCTCGGCCGCCGAGACGATGGCGGCGTCGGTGATGCGCACGCCATGGTGTATCTCGTACTTCTCCTTGAGGCCCCGCAGGATGGAGATGGTGTCCTCCACCGTCGGCTCGCCCACGTACACGGGCTGGAAGCGCCGCTCGAGCGCCGCGTCCTTCTCGATGTACTTGCGGTACTCGTCGAGCGTGGTCGCGCCGATGGCATGCAGCTCCCCGCGGGAGAGCGCCGGCTTGAGCATGTTGCCCGCATCGAGCGAGCCCTCCCCGCCCGCACCGGCCCCGACGATGGTGTGCAGCTCGTCGATGAACAGGACGACGCGCCCCGCCGCCTCCTGGACCTCGCGCAGCACCGCCTTGAAGCGGTCCTCGAACTCGCCCCGGTACTTGGCCCCTGCGAGCATGGCGGCGATGTCGAGGGCGACGAGGTCGCGGTCCTTGAGCGAGGAGGGCACGTCGCCGGCCACGATGCGCTGCGCGAGCCCCTCGACGATGGCCGTCTTGCCGGTGCCCGGCTCGCCGATGAGGTCGGGGTTGTTCTTCGTGCGGCGGCTGAGCACCTGGATGGTGCGGCGGATCTCCTCGGAACGCCCGATGACGGGGTCGAGCCTGCCGGCGCGCGCCGCCTCGGTGAGGTTGCGCCCGTAGTGCTCCAAGGCCTTGAACTGCGTCTTGGACGCCGCGTCGGTCACGCGCGTCGAGCCGCGCAGCTCGCCGTAGGCCTGCTCGAGCCGCTTGGCCGTCACGCCGGCGACGCTGAGCGCCTTGCCGGCGGCCCCCTTGTCGTCCGCCAGCGCGATGAGCAGGTGCTCCGTGGTGATGAAGCTGTCCTCCATCCTCGTGGCGGTCTTCTCGGCCGCGCCGATCGCGCCCAAGAGCCGCTGTGAGGGCACCGCCACGGGCAGCGCCGCGCTGCCGCCCACCTTGGGCGCGTCCTCGATGGCCTTCGTCACCGCGTTGTTGAGCGCGGCGGGGTCGGCGCCCACGCGCTCTATGATGCTGTTGAGGTTGCCCTCGTGCGCATCGAGCAGCGCCTTGAGCAGATGCTCGGGCTCGATGGTGGCGGACTCGAGGTCCGAGGCGATCCCCATGGCCTCCTGGAAGGCCTCCTGCGAGGACACCGCAAGCTTGTCAAGTCTCATGCTCTCTCCCTCTCATCCATGCCAAAGACGGATCGCCTGGCTGCTGCTGTGGGCCAACGCGGTTATCTGTTGGCGCATCTCGTACTCGTGGAGCCGCGCCTCGAGGCGGCCGAGGCGGCGCCTGAGCGCGGCGGCCTCCTCCTCCTTGCGCGCAAGCCGCCGCTGCAGGTCGATTATCCGCATGACGCCTGCGAGGTTGATGCCCTCGCTCGTCAGCTGGCCTATCAGCTCGAGCTGCTCGAGGTCGGCCTGCGAGTACAGGCGCGTGTTGCCCGCCGAGCGCTGCGGCATCACGAGGCCCTTGCTCTCGTAGATGCGCAGGGTCTGCGGATGGACGCCCGCAAGCTCGGCCGCCACGCTGATCATGTAGAGCGGGCGGTCGCGGTCATTCGGGGCCATCGGGCACCTCCTTCTGCGTTGGGGAGAAGGGCGGGGCAGAACCTGTCGCGGCCGCCCCGGCCGGGGCGGCGGGTGCCTCGGCGGGCGCGGGCGCCCCTGCAGCTGCGGCAGCACCCGCCTTGCTCGCCGCCTCCGCCGCCGTGCCCGGGGCGGCAGGCGCGCCGGCGGTCGCAGCGACGATCGCCGGGCGGATGTCTGCGCCCGCAGGGTCGGATGCGGCCGCGAAGGCCTCGAGGGCCGCCCGCTGGGATGCGTTGAGCGTCTTGGGCAGGGCGATGTGCGCCTTGACCTTGAGATCGCCTGTGCCCTTCCCCTTCACACGGGGCGCGCCCTTGCCCCGGACGACGAAGGTCCTGCCCTCCTGCGTGCCCGCAGGTATGCGGAGCCTGACCTTCGACCCGTCGGGCGCGGGCACCACGACCTGCGTGCCCAACAAGGCCTCGGACACGCCGAGGGGGAGCACAAGGTGCACGTCGGCGCCTTTGCGGCTGTACAGCGCATGCTCCTTGAGGGAGGTGACGATCACGAGGTCGCCGCGCGCGCCGCCATGGGCGCCCTCGCCCCCGCGCCCCTTGTAGCGGAGACGGCCGCCCTCGATGGCGCCGGCAGGGACCTTGACGTCGATCTCCTGCACGGTGCCCGCGCCCGCCTTCACCGTCACGGACTTCTCGACGCCCTCGAAGGCCTCCTCGAAACTGAGCAGGAGCGTCACCTGCACGTCGCGCCCCTTCTCGGCCCGCTGGGGGAACTCCCAGTCGGTGCCGAAGGCGCCCTCCCCCTGCCGGATGCGCTCGAAGATGCTCCCGAAGCCGCCGCCCTCGGCGAAGTCGGTGACGACCGTGCGCCAACCGCCTTGGCCGCCCTGGCCACCTGGGCCGCTGCCCCAGGGGAAGGGGCCGCCGCCGGCCGCGCCGCCGCCGATGCCGCCGAACCTAAGGAAGTTGTCGTACTCCTCGCGCTTCCCCTTGTCGGAGAGCACCTCGTATGCCTCGCTGACGTCCTTGAAGCGCGCCTCGTCGCCGCCCGCGTCGGGGTGATGCTTGCGCGCGAGCTTCTTGAAGGCCTTCTTTATCTCATCGGTGGAGGCGTCCGCCTTCACGCCCAGGACCTTGTAATAGTCCTTCTCCGCTACCATGGCCTCGCACCTCCTTTTTCCGTGTCGTCTCTTTCGTCTATCTCGTCTCCTCCGTCCCCTCCTCCTGGGCCTCGCGCCGGGGGCCGCCCTGGGAGACGACCACCATGGCGCTGCGCAGCACGCGGTCGCCCATGCCGTAGCCCTTCTGGTAGACCTGGGTCACGGTCTCGTCGGGCACCGACGCGTCCTCCTCCTTGCCGACGGCCTGATGGAGGTTCGCGTCGAAGGGCTCGCCCTTGGGGTCTATCGTCTGGACCCCCTCGCGCTCGAAGGCCTCGGAGAGCTTGGCGTGGACCGCGGCGATGCCCTCCCGGAGAGAGGCCGCGTCGGCGGTCCCGGAGTGCGCCGCCGCCCGCTCGAGGTCGTCGACAATGGGGAGCAGGCGCTCGACGAGCCGCTCCGTCGCGCGGGCGCGTTCCTGTGCGCGCTCGGCTGCCGTGCGCTTGCGGAAGTTGTCCCACTCCGCCTGCAGGCGCGCGAGGCGGTCGCGCAGGTCCTGGGCCTCGGCCTGGGCCTGGGCGAGGGGGTCGGTCTGCCCCTCGGTGCCCGGCTGGGCCTCTGCGGCCCCCTGTCCTGCGCCACAGGGCTCCTCGGAGGGCCCGTCGGCGGAGGCGGCGCCGCTGTCGGCGACGTCCGTGGCGGCCGCGCCCTCCGTTGCCTCCTTCGCAGCCCAGGCGGCCTCGACCGCCTCGGCCTCCCCGGGGCCGGCCAAAGGGCCGACCTCGAAGAAGGCATCGGCGCCCCGTGCGCCGGGGCCCGGCGTCTTCCGTGCGGCCATGGTCACTTGCCCTCGGACTCGGGCTCGGCGTCCACGACCTCGTAGTCGGCCTCGACCACATCCCCCGCATCCGCGCCGGCGTCGGTGCCGGAGGGGGCGGCCTGCCCGCCCTCGGAGGCGGCCTGGACGTCCTGGTAGACGATCTCGGCCAGCTTGTAGCCGAGCTGTTGGAGCTTCTCGGTCTCGGACTTGACGGCTTCGAGGTCGGAGCCTTCGAGCGCCTTCTTCAGGCCCTCGATGCCCTCGTTGACGGATGCCTTCGTGTCCTCGGGGACCTTATCGCCGAGGTCTGCCAGGGTCTTTTCCGTGGAGTAGACGAGGCTGTCCGCGTTGTTGCGGACCTCGACCTCCGTCTTGCGCGCCGCGTCCTCCTCGGCGTGGGACTCCGCGTCCTTCACCATGCGGTCGACCTCGTCGTCGGAGAGCGCCGTGGAGCCGGAGATGGTGATCTTCTGCTCCTTGCCCGTGCCCTTGTCCTTCGCGCTGACGTTGACGATGCCGTTCGCGTCGATGTCGAAGGTGACCTCGATCTGCGGGATGCCGCGCGGCGCGGGCGGGATGTCCGTGAGGTGGAACTTGCCGAGGGTCTTGTTGCCTGCGGCCATCTCGCGCTCGCCTTGAAGCACGTGGATCTCCACCGAGGTCTGCCCGTCGGAGGCGGTCGAGTATATCTCCGTCTTGCGCGTGGGGATGGTGGTGTTGCGCTCGATCATCCGGGTCATGACGCCGCCCATGGTCTCGACGCCGAGCGAGAGCGGGGTCACGTCGAGCAGCAGGATGCCCTCGACGTCGCCTGCGAGCACGCCCGCCTGGATGGCGGCGCCGAGCGCGACGACCTCGTCGGGGTTGACGCTCATGTTGGGGTCCTTGCCCGTGAGCCTCTTCACGAGCTCCTGGACGGCTGGCATGCGGGTGGAGCCGCCGACGAGGATGACCTCGGCGACCTCGCCGATCTTGAGGCCAGCGTCCTTGAGCGCGGTCTCGACGGGCTTCCTGCAGCGCTGGAGCAGATCGTCGGTGACCTTCTCGAACTCCGTGCGGGTCAGGGTGAGGTCGAGGTGCTTCGGCCCGTTCGCGTCGGCCGTGATGAACGGCAGGTTGATGTTGGTCTGCTGGGTCGAGGAGAGCTCCATCTTCGCCTTCTCGGCGGCCTCCTTGAGGCGCTGGAGCGCCATCTTGTCGACGCGCAGGTCGATGCCCGTGTCCGCCTGGAACTTCTCGGCGAGCCACTTGATGACGCGCTGGTCCCAGTCGTCGCCGCCGAGGTGGTTGTCCCCCGAGGTGGAGAGCACCTCGAAGACGCCGTCGGATATCTCGAGCACGCTCACGTCGAAGGTGCCGCCGCCGAGGTCGAAGACGAGTATCTTCTCGTCCTGGCCCGCCTTGTCGAGCCCATAGGCCAGCGACGCCGCCGTGGGCTCGTTGATGATGCGCAGGACCTCGAGGCCGGCGATGCGGCCCGCGTCCTTGGTCGCCTGGCGCTGGGAGTCGTTGAAGTAGGCGGGCACGGTGATGACCGCCTGGCTGATGGGGGAGCCGGTGTACTTCTCCGCGTCGGACTTCAGCTTCTGCAGCACCATCGCGCTGATCTCCTCGGGGGTGAAGTCCTTGCCCTCGATGTCGACGAGCACGCGGCCGTCCTTGCCGTTCTTGACCTTGTAGCTGATGGTGTCGCGCTCGGCCGAGGTCTCCCTGTAGTCGCGCCCTATGAAGCGCTTTATGGAGGAGACCGTGTTCTCGGGATTGGTGACCGCCTGGTTCTTGGCGGCCTTTCCGACGACCCGCTCCCCGTCCTTGCGGAAGCCGACGACGGAGGGGGTCGTGCGGTCGCCCTCCGCGTTGACTATGATGGTCGGCTCGCCGCCTTCCATGACCGCCATCGCCGAGTTGGTGGTCCCCAAGTCGATTCCCAAGATCTTTGCCATAGTGTGCCAGTCCTTTCCGCTCTAGGAACCCTGCCGCCCCGTGCTGCCTCGCACGTCCGGCGCAAACGGATTCGCTTATCATGTCATGTAGCATAAAATCTAAGTCATAGACTGTCAAGTTTTATCACGCGGCGTTACGAAGATGTCACTTCACGGACGTTACTGTACACACCCCTACTGTCATTCCGAGCGCAGCCGAGGAATCCTTGGGTCCCATGAAGATTCCTCGGCTGCGCTCGGAATGACAGTAGGGGTGTGTACAGTAACTCGCGGACAGCTTCTGTGAGTAAGGGGAGCAGGGGGGGGGGTCAGGCCAGATAACGCCCCATCTTGTCGAGGACCTCGGCGAGGTCGAGGGGCTTGCCCACGTGGTCGTCCATCCCGGCCGCGAGGCACCGCTCGATGTCCTCGCGGAAGACGTTGGCCGTCATGGCGACGATGGGGACGTCGCGTGCCCAAGGCGACTCCATCGCACGGATCGTGCGCGTCGCCTCCAGCCCGTCCATCTCGGGCATCTGGACGTCCATGAAGATGAGCCCGAAGCGCCCGGGGTCCCCGGAGAACAGGCGCACCGCCTCCGCACCGTTGGCCGCTTCGACGATGCCGATGCCCGTCGGCTCCAGAAGCGCGTTCACGATCTCGCGGTTGACCTCGACGTCCTCGGCGAGCAGAAGGGTCCTGCCCTTGAAACGGCCCTGCACGTCAGGCCCTCCAAGGGGGTGAGGGGCGGTGCCGGAGCCGTCGGCGGCGCCGGAGCCGTCGTGGCCCTCGGCGGCGTCTTTCCGCATGCCCGCCCCCGCCTCGTCGCCCACGCCCAGCGAGACGGTGAAGAAGAAGGTGGAACCCTTCCCCAACTCGCTTTCCAACCAGATCTCGCCGCCCATCATGGTGACTATCTGCCTCGAGATGGCAAGCCCCAGGCCCGTGCCGCCGAAGCGGCGCGTTATGCTCGTGTCGGCCTGCTGGAACGAGCCGAACAGCAGGGTCTGCTGCTCGGGGCTGATGCCGATGCCGCTGTCTGACACCCGGAACTCGAGCATGCAGCGCGCCGCATCCCTCTCGAGCAGGCGCACCCCAAGCTCGATGCCGCCCCCCTCGGGCGTGAACTTCATCGCGTTGGAGAGGAGGTTCGTGACGACCTGTGCAAGGCGCTGGTCGTCGCCCCGCAGGCACCTTGGTATCGCAGGGTCCACCGACACCTCGAAGACCTGCTCCCGCTCGGTCGCCCTCGGCCCGTTGAGCGTCATCACCTGTTGCAGCATCCTCGCAAAGGCGAAGTCCGCCTCGCTGAGCGTGAACTTCTGGGCCTCTATCTTCGACATGTCGAGGATGTCGTTGATGACCCCCAACAGGTGCCGCGATGCGTCCTCGATCCTGTCGAGGCAGTACTCCTTCTTCTCGATGTCGCCGGCCGCACGCCCGATGCTGGTCATGCCGATGATGGCGTTGAGCGGCGTGCGCATCTCGTGGCTCATGTTGGAGAGGAACTCGCCCTTCGCGAGGCTTGCGGCCTTCGCGGCCTTCGTGGCCTCTATCAGCTCGGTCACGTTCACCATGACGATGACCACGCCCCTGCAGACGCCGTCCTTCTCCTGCGCGGGCGTGACGCTCATGCGGAAGACGAGGGCCTGCCCGTCGTTGAGCGTCACCTCCCCCTCCGAGGAGACCCCCGCCCCCGTCGCCATGACCTCCCTGCTCCGTGCGGCCATCGAGTCTATCCACTCCTGGGGGAAGGAGCGCGCGAAGACGTTGGCGAAGGGCAGGCCCACCATCTCCCGGGAGTCCGCATAGCCCAAAAGGCCCGCCGTCATGTCGCTTCCCAGGGCAAAGAGCATGTCGGTGTCGAGCATGAAGGTTATGCTGGAGCTGTTCTTCAGCAGGAGGCGGTTGTAGAAGTCCGAGAGCTCCTTTGCCTGGTCGTTGAGCGCCTGCAGGCGCTCGTTCTGCTCCCGCATGAGGACCAGGGCGTTATAGTTGCGCTCGAGCCTCCGGTACTGGCGCTGGAGCCTCACGAGCTCGCGCTCGGCCGCGCCCTCCTGGGCATCGGGAGGGGCGGTACGGCCCTCCGGCGTCTCCTGTCCTGCCGTCACGTCCCGCACCCTGCCCCTACAGCGCGCAGAATGTTATCGAGCAGTTGTGGAAGCGGTTCGTGGCCACGCCGTCGGCATAGCGGGTGGGGCACAGCTCCCCGAGGCCATAGGCGCCGCTGAGCGTCATGCGCCCCGGGAGCATCCCGGTCAGGATGGTGCCCTCGGCATCGGCGTCGTTCCCCAGGATGAGGGCGCGGCCGCCGCACGATATGCAGATGACGGCGGAGTACTCGTACCCGGTCTGCTCCCCCATCTTCTTGAGCAGGATGTCCATGGACTCGCGCGCGGACACCTTGAGGTCGTCGCGCCCCACGAGGCAGATGTTCGCCTGTGCGCCGACGGGGACGTCGGCTATGAAGGTCCCCATGCCGGTCTCGAGGTCGAGGCCGGCGATATGGCGCATGATCGGCGTCTCGTCGTCGCCGTCCTCCTGCGTGAGCATCATCGGGTACTGGGTGAAGGACACGAGCGGGTCGGGGACGTCGGTGCGCAGGCCGAAGCCCTCGAGGTACTCGACGAAGGTCTCGTCGCCCACGCGGTAGACCAGGTTGTCCTTCGCCTCGGCGACGCGCCGGATGCGCTCGGCGAACTGCGAGGTGACGTGGCGGATGGCGAAGACCGGCCTGACCTCGCCCCAGACGCAGGCGCAGACCAGCGCGTCCCTGTGCTCCTCGCCCCGCAGGAACACGCGGGCCCGCTCGTAGTCGTAGTCGTCCGAGCTCACGCCGCCGATGATGGGGGCGTTGCCCGAGAGCGCACCGAGTATGTCGGCGTACTTGTCCCCCGAGAAGGGCATGCCGTTCGGGCAGAAGGCGAACATGAGCGCCGGGCGCTCGTCGGGCGCCGCGTCGGCAGGCAGGAGCCGTTGATAGACGTCGGCGATCTCCTGCTCGTAGGAGTCGTCGAACGGTGCGGTCGCCGCAAGGGTGAAGCGGACGTCGTCGGAGGTGAGCACCGTCAGGACGACGGCGCCCTCCTGGTAGCCCTCCGTCGAGAACAGCGCCAAGGAGGTCATGCCCGCGACCGGGATGCCGCTCACGCGCTCGATCTCGGCGCTTATGGCCGCCCCGTCGGCATCGGCGTCGCACCACAGGATGCCGAGGGAATGCTCCTGGAGCACGACCTGTCCCTCGACCGCGTCGAGCAACGCGCGCGCGGCCCCGCTCACATCGTCGAACTCATGGACAGTTGCAACAGCGCTTCTCATGGCCCCTCCTCATCCGTCTACCCGTTCACCTGGGCCGTCGGCCCCTTTGTGCCCTCATGATACACTATTTCGGATGCCACCCGAGCCCTCATTCACCAGAACCAGTACCTCCTATGCGGCTGTCGGTTACTGTTCGCACCACTGTCATTCTGAGCGGAGCGCCCGCAAGGGCGCACAGCGTGAGAATCCTCGGGCACGCAGTGCCCGACTGGCCCGGTCGGGCGCTGACGCGCCCAAAGATTCCTCGGCTTCGCTTCGCTGCGCTCGGAATGACAGTGGGCGTGAACAGTAACGACGGCACCTGGGCCGACATGGGAGACTGTCTCCGCAGTCGCAAAGCCCACCAACGATGCCTTTGGCCCTTGCAAAGCTCGCAAGGGCCTCGACGAGCCAGTCGGTTTTATAGAGCTTACCAGAACCGGTACCTCCGCCTGAAGGCGACGAACAGGGCGACGCCCACGAGGATGGCGAGGGCTGCCGCCGCTGCCAGGAGCGGCTCGATCGTGAGTGCGCCGATCTCCTCGTCGGTCAGGCGGTACTCGCCCGGCTCGTCGAGCACGAGGGCGGGGCCCGTCTTGCTGGCGAGCTCCTGGTAGGCCCCTGTGCTCGGGTTGAGGAGGTAGAGGCGCGCCCTGTCCAGGCGGGGATCCGCCAGCTCTACCTCGACCTTCCCGGGCAGGGCCTCTCCCCGGTTGAGGGAGAAGGCCATGTCGCCGCCGTCCTCCCTGAAGGAGACGGAGGTGGCAGGAACACCTTCAGCGCCTCGTTCATGGCAGCACATCCCTAAAGCGCACTAAGTAAAGAAGCCCTTGCATCGAAAAGACGGTATCCGGAGGCATTGCCCTACCGCTTCTTCCATACGTCGCATCGTGCTGTTTCACAAAGGCGCACCGCATGGCGGCCTTCCCCGTTCGAGACGACGTAAAAGTCAGACATACGTATCTTAGCGCGGTTCGGGCGGTGTCAGAATGAGATTTTTGACACCATAGTGAACCATAAGTTGTGAATGTTACTGTTCGCACCCCCACTGTCGTCCCGAGCCTGCCGAGGGATCTTCGACCGCGCAAGCGGTCGACTGCGGCCAGAAGCGTTTCTCGGCCTGCGGTTGGACACTGCGTGTCCAAAGATTCCTCGGCGGAGTTTATCCTGAGCGCAGAGAAGGACCTTCGCTGCGCTCGGAACGACAGTGGGGGTCTGAGCAGTAACCAAAGAATGATAGACGATTATGAAGGATTATGAAAGCATCGGTGAACTATGAAAACGGTGCCGGCCAACCCCTTTCACCCCCAGTTCGGGAAGCGCCCCGACTGCTTTACCGGGCGCGACTCCCTCATACGGGGTTTTCTCGACAGCCTCGAAGGCCCCAATGACCCACATCGGACGACCATCGTCTCCGGCATTCGGGGATCCGGCAAGACCGCCCTGCTCTCGGGTGTCAGAAAGGCCCTTCCGAAGGAGCGCTTCGCAGCCGCAGACGCCTCTGTTTGGCACTACCGGGACGCCCGTGGCCTCGAATGCGACACGATCGTCGAGTCCCCATGAGGTCGAAGGCATGTATGAGCGAGGGGTCGGAGGGCCACACGCGGAGATTCCCCTACACCCCTGTGAGGTCGAAAAGCGGGACGAAGGTGTCGTCGGCGGAGGCGGGCTCCTGCATGAAGCTCGTGGCGATGCCGAGGT
This sequence comes from Coriobacteriales bacterium, assembly GCA_031263105.1. Lineage (GTDB taxonomy): Bacteria > Actinomycetota > Coriobacteriia > Coriobacteriales > UBA8131 > JAISGJ01. The sequence goes on along the minus strand of JAISGJ010000053.1, from coordinate 962 downwards.
CGAGCGCGAAGGCGACGAGCTCGCTGTACTCGTCCTCGGTGACCGTCGCCCGGAGCTCCTCGAAGCGTGGGGCCCCCTGCGGCGTCGGCATGGGCGTGTACTGGCTCATGAGGCTGTAGCAGGCACGGTTGCCCGCGACGGCGAAGGCCGCCTCCAGCACGGCCTTCGAGTCCTCGAGGCGTCCCGGCAGCATGAGGTGGCGCACGATGACGCCCCGTTGCACCATGCCCTCCTCGTCGAGGGCGTAGTCGCCCGCCTGGGCGAGCATCGCGCCGAGCGCCGCGAGGGCGACCTCGGGGTAGTCGGGCGCCCGGGAGTAGCGTGCGGCGAGCGAGGGCGAGGCGTACTTGAGGTCCGTGAGGTAGACGTCCACGGAGCCGGCGAGCAGCGCCAAGGTCTCCAGGGACTCGTAGCCGCCCGTGTTGTAGACGACGGGCACGGCCAAGCCCTGCCCTCGCGCCGCCGCAGTCGCACGCAGTATCTGCGGCACGTACTGCGTCGGCGTCACGAGGTTGACGTTGTGCGCGCCCTGACCCGCAAGCTCTAGGAAGATCTCCGTGAGCCGCCCCGCCGTGACCGCCTGTCCCACACGCCCTGAGGAGAGCGGCTCGTTCTGGCAGTAGACGCAGTGCAGCGGGCAGTTGGAGAAGAACACCGTCCCGCTGCCCCTGCTGCCGGAGACCGGCGGCTCCTCCCAGTGGTGGAGCGCCGCACGGGCGACGCGCAGCGTGCCGTCCGCGCCGCAGAGGCCCCGCTCCCCCGCCCGGCGGTTCGCGCTGCAGCGGCGGGGGCAGAGCGTGCAGGAGGTGGGGAGAAGGTCGGCGGCTTCGAGGCCGGGCCACGGGGGGACGGCTCTTTCGTGACAGAGGGGACGGTACTGTTTTTCGTGTCAGTGGGGACGGTTCTGGTTTTTGAAAGTCCCCGGCAGGGGGGGGGGGGTGGTAACACGAGGCTGCCCCCCG
>JAISGJ010000039.1 GCA_031263105.1 Coriobacteriales bacterium | reverse complement strand
GGGGGGGCCGGGATGACAGTGGGGGTGCGAACAGTAACCGACAGACACCTCACGGACTCCTCGGCCGGCATGCTTGGGTACTTCGGTATAATCATGCAGGTCATGAAAAAGGGCAGCATCAGAAATATCGTGATAGGGACGGTCATCGCCCTCGCCTTGGGCGTCGTGTTCCTCAGGGGGCAGTCGTTCTTCGAGCTGCTCGATGCCATTCGGCACGGCCTGCCGCTGTTCCTCGTGCTGGCGTGCCTCAGCCAGTTCTGCAAGTACATCGCCCAGAGCTTCGGCTACTCCCAGTCCTTCAAGGCGGTCGAAAGCGGCCTCATGACGCCGCGCATCTGCTTCCCGCTGGTGTTCGGCGCCTTCTTCCTCAACACGGTGGCGCCCTCGCTCAACCTCTCGGGCAACGCCCTGTTCATCGACGACGCCCACCGTCGGGGGATGCGCGCCGGACGGGCGACCGCCGCAGCGCTCCTCATGCAGATGAGCATCGAGACGGGGTTCCTCGCGATCATGGTGGCCGGCTTCGTCATCATGGCCGTCTCGGGCGACTTCACCTTGGTGTTGGCGCTGTTCGGAGCCGTGGTCGTGGTGCTCGTGGCCGCCATGGGCGGGATGCTCGTCCTCAGCCATCGCGCGCCCACCCTCCTCATGCGCATCCTGCGGCCCATCGAGCGGCTGGCCTGCCGCCTCTCGCTGCGCTTCCGCAAAAAGGAGATGCCTCCGTGGGCAGACAGGCTCGCGGGCACCATGGGGGACGCTGCGGGCGATATCAGCAAGGCCCCCCGCAAGGCGAGCATGGTCTTCGTGCTCTCGCTGCTCGCCTCGAGCTTCGAGCTGGGCTGCTTCATACTGACGGGGATGGCGTTCGGAATCGACGCCGTGCCCGCGCTGATAGGAGGCTACGTCATCGCCGTGCTGTTCACCATGGTGGCGATCACGCCCATGGGGCTCGGCGTGGTCGAGGTCGCCATCGTCGTGCTCCTCACCAGCAACGGCATCAGCATAGGGGCGGCAACGGCGACCGCGCTGGTGTTTCGCGGCATCGTGTTCTGGCTGCCCTTCGCCTTGGGCGTGTTCTTCATCCGGCGCACCAAGACCTACAGGAACGAGCGCGACGTGCGCGACGTGAAGAACATCTACCTCGACAAAGACAGAAGGGATGGGGAGAAGGGCGCAGACGCCGCGCCCGTGCCCGTCCCGGGCGGCGCGCCCAAGGGCGGCGGGGGCGCGGCGGCGGGCGGCACCGGATCCGAAGGCGGGGGCGCGGCGGGCGGGGGCGGACCCGCGCTCACGGTCGGCAAAGATGCGCCCGGCGGCAACGACTCAGGTGGAGACCTGCACGCCTGACGCCATCTCGAAGTGGTACCTGACGATGCCCAGGTCCATGCGGGAGAAGGCCCCTCCGCCGACGACCTGCGCCGTGACCCTGCCCTCTGCGAGCACGAACAGGAACTTCTGCTGGTTTCGCGCCGTAGGCGCAAGGCGGGCGGCCCTCACGCCCTGCAAGAACCACTCGGGCGCGTCCTCGACCCCCGCCGTATGGTACAGCGACTCAAGCGGCTTGCTCTTGTGGGGCCTCCCCTCCTCGGCACCGTGGCCCAGCGCGATGACGATGAGCAGCTTCTCCTGCGGCCCTATCGTGATCGCGTCCTTCTTGAAGCCGAGGAAGAACGAGCCGAACCAGCAGCTCGCCACCCCCAGCTGCGTCGCGCGCAGCACGACCTTCTCCCCATAATAGCCGCAGGCCTCCTGCAGGTCCGCGTCCTTGTCGCCGACCAGCGCGAGGTAGTTGCGCACGCCCCTGAAGTTCACGCGCCCCATGAGGCTTGAGAAGCCCTGCGGCTCGTCGAGCAGCAGCGAGAGCGAGAGCGGCGCCTCCCGGTTGCATTCGTCGACAAGCGCCTTGAGCTCGCCCGCCGTTGCCGCGTCGAGCGGACGTTCCGTGTACCGGCGAATCGAACGCCGCGCCTCGATGGCCTCCATAAGCGTCAACACAAGCCGCTCCTCTCCCTCAGCATGGGCCGCTCCTCTCCCGCATCTTCTCCCACACAATGCCCACCTTGCCGCGCCCGGCCACGGCGATGCCCAGGCGATAGACCTCGCGGCCCGTGCCCGCGTAGCGTGCTGCGTACTCGCGGTCCGCTATCTGGGAGAAGGCCGCGCCCAGCGCCGCGTCAAGGGCCTCCTCGGATGCCTCGGCGGTGTACTTGAACTCGATGACGTAGGTCCTGCCGTTCGGGCGTTCCAGCACCCCGTCGATGCGCCCCCGTGCCACGGAGACCTCGCCCTGCACCCTGAAGCCCAAGAACTGCATCACCGCAAGGAACAGGGCGTGGTAGAAGGCCTCGGCCCCGATGTGCAGCTCGTAGGGGATGGACGCGTACAGCCCCTCCAGCGGAGCGGCGATGCCCTCGGGCCTGCCCTCGTCGAGCGCGTCCTGCAGGCCGTTGATGAGGGCGCTGCCGTAGGGATCCGCTATCTGAGGCGCCGCCGCAAGGAACAGCTCGGCAAGGGAGCTTGAGACCTCGGTGTTGGGGAAGCCCAGGATGTAGCGCGGCGGCTCCGCCTTGCGGTCGGCCGCAGTCACGGTCAGAAAGCCCGTCTGGAACAGCAGCGACACCAAAGGCGCATTCTCGATGTCGTGGGAGTCCAGCATGCGCTCCGTGACGGTGACGCCCTGGATGTCGGCGTACTCGGCCGGCCGTGCCTCGAACACCTTGGCGAGGAAGGTCGGGGTGCCCGTGGAGTACCAGTACGAGTTGAACTCCCTGTCGCGGAGGTAGCTCAGCAGCGAGAAGGGGTTGAACACCCGCGTCTCGCCGTCCCAGGAGAAGCCGTCGTACCACCCGAACACCCTCTCGCGCGTCGCGGCATCGAACTCTGCGGAGAACAGCGCGTCGAACTCGGCCTCGGTGATGCCGCAGATGTTCGCATACGGGGCGCGCAAGGTGATGTCGTTCAGGTTGTTCAGTTTGGAGAACAGCGAGAGCTTCGTGAACTTGGAGACCCCCGTCAGGAACACGAAGTGCAGGTTGGCGTCCTGGCCCTTGAGGATGCCGTAGAAGTTGCCCAGCACCTCACGGTTCGCCTGAGCCTTCTCCGGTGCGTCGACGTGGTCGACGATAGGCTTGTCGTACTCATCGACGAGCACCACGACGCGCCTGCCGTGTTTGGCGGCGAGCGTCTCGATGAGTGCGCGGAACACGTCTGACGATATCCCGCTGTCTATCTCTACGTTCTCGGCCTGCGCCTGTTTCAGCATATAATCGGTCAAGGACGACTCCAGCGCCTCGGCATCCTTGATGGACATCTGTGTCATGTCGATACGCACCACAGGATAGGGCTCGAAGCCGTAGTCGCTCTCCGGCCCGGCGATCCACAGCCCCTCGAACAGCTCGCGGTTGCCCAAGAACAGCTCGCGCATCGTGTCCAACAGCAGCGACTTGCCAAAGCGCCTCGGCCGCGACAGAAAGTAATAGCTCCCGTCCTGCAGAAGCCGGTGAATCTCGCGGGTCTTGTCCGCGTAGACGTAGCCATCTTCGATTATCTTGCGAAACGACTGCAAGCCGACTGGCAGCTTCCTCATCGCCAGAACCTCCTCCTCGGCGCGACATGCCCCCGACGAACGGCCACCGCCCTTATGCGGGATACCATAGTATAGCATCGGAGCAGGCGGGGCACGGCGCACTGCCCGCACGGGACGCGCGGTGCCGCAGGATGGAAAGGGGACGCTCATTGTGGGGCAAGGGGGGCGACCAGAAGCCGGTCGATGTCCTCGAAGGCGTTCTCGATGCGCTCGGAGTGGTAGAGTTCGTACATGTCGAAGACGAAGCCTGTCACCCCCTTGCTATCCAGCAGTTCGAGCACCTGTGCGCCCGTGATGCCCCTCCGCGCCCCATAGCGTTCGATGAGGTAGATGAAGAAGTCCATTTCCTTGCTCATCGTCGCTCACACCCTCAAATAGAGAGAGTCGAGCGGGCTGCCGGTCAGGTGTTCTGACTCCCAGATATCGTACAGCGCCAAAGGACTCAGATGCCACAGCTTCATCTCGTCGTCCGTGAGCATCCGATACGTTTTTGAGGACAAGAACATCCTCACCGCCTCATGCTCGTCCACCTCATGCCTCTGTTTGATGAGCACGCTGACCTGACGGTCGAAGAAGTCCATGGTGCGCGCGGCGGTACGCATCATAGTGTCCTCGCACCTTCGTATCCCAAGAACGACAAGGCGGCCTCTGAGAGGAACGCATACTGGTCGACCAGACGCTGTGGCAAGAGCCTTGTGACGGCCTCTGCCTTGGTATAGCGTCCGTCCATATAGTCGTTGATCACTGTCATGGTATCGTCATCGGCAACGGGCCCAACAACCAGATCGTACAAGTCCGCAGCAGCAAGCCCTTTACGATGCGACACGACAAAATCCAGCCAGTCCCCGTCGGGTTCTTTGAACTCAAGCGTTGCCAAGTTGCCGATGGCTGCCTCGACATCGAAGCCATAGATGCTGATGACCGCACCATTCGCTCCACGTCTGCGCTTCTGCAACCGCGCCCAGCGCTCGGCCTGCTCCACAGACGAGGTGGTGTAGAACCCCGCTCCGAAGTCAAGTGTGCGCACCGGCGCAAGAATCTCGGGCCTCACAACCTCAACCGTGCTGCCACGAAACAACTCCACGCTACGGAGAACACCTCCCTCGACAAACGTGGCCATCCGCCTGAAGGACAGTATACTACACCCTCCCTCTGAACCACTGAGGGCTCCTTCGTCGTTACACGTCGCGGGGGGGGGGGGGGGGGGGGGGGGGGGGGGGGGGGGGGGGGGGGGGGGGGGGGGGGGGGGGGGGGGGGGGGGGGGGGGGGGGGGGGGGGGG
>JAISGJ010000013.1 GCA_031263105.1 Coriobacteriales bacterium | reverse complement strand
GCCCCCTCCCCCACACACGCCATCATGCTCGCGTCGAAGAAGGCCGAGAGGGCCACGTCGGCAGCGAGGGTGCCTGCGTCGGCGGAGGCGAGACCGAAGGCCGCGCGGTACCGGCGCCTCTTCGCGTCCGGCAGTTCGGGGAGACGGGAGCGCACCTCCTCGACGAAGGCGTCGCTGAGGTCGTAGGGGGCGAGGTCCGGCTCGGGGAAGAGACGGTAGTCGTCGGCGGTCTCCTTGACGCGCATCGTGATGGTGCGCTTGGACGCCGGCTCCCAGTGACGTGTCTCCTGAAGGACCGTGCCGCCGCCTTCGAGCACCTCGGCCTGACGGCATATCTCGAATGCGAGGCCGTCGTGCAGGTTCTTGAAGCTGTTCATGTTCTTGAGCTCGGTCTTGGTGCCAAGGCCCGTGCTGCCGCGCCGGCGCAGGCTCACGTTGCCGTCGCAGCGCAGCGAGCCCTCCTCCATGGAGCAGTCGCTGATGGCGAGCGTGAGGTATATCTGGCGGAGCCTCTGCAGGAAGAGCCGCGCCTCCTCGGGCGTGCGGAGGTCGGGCTCGGTCACCAGCTCGATGAGGGGGGTGCCGCAGCGGTTGTAATCCACGAGCGACCGGTCCGCCCCGCCGATGCGGCCGTCCCTGCCACCGAGGTGGACCATCTTGCCGGCGTCCTCCTCCATATGGATGCGTGTGATGCCGATGGGAACACGATAGCCGTCCGCGCCGTCGCCCTCCTCAAGGGGCAGGGTGCCGGTGCGGTCGAGCCGCTCCTTCGCGGCGTTGCCGACGACCTCGAGGTCGATGCGGCCGTTCATGCAGAACGCGACGGGGCCCTGCGTGGTCTGGAAGTTCTTGGACATGTCGGGATAGAAGTAGTTCTTGCGGTAGAACATGCTGCGCCTCATGACCTCGCAGCCGCAGGCCAGGCCGGCGAGCACGATGCTCTCGATGGCCGCGCGGTTGGGCGCGGGCAGCGCACCGGGCAGGCCGAGGCAGACGGGGCAGACGTGCGTGTTCGGCGGCGCGCCGTACTCGATGGGGCAGGCGCAGAACATCTTGGTCTCAAGGGTGGTGAGCTCCGTGTGCACCTCGAGCCCGATGACGGCCTCCCAGTCGCGCAAGACGGCCTCAAGCTCCCTCATCGCACCGCACCCCCTTCGGTCGCAGGGGTGGATTGGGACAGAGAGACGGAAGCAACGGAGAGGGGACACAGGGGGACGGTTCTTTTGTGCTGCCGCAACAGCTTCGACTCTCTTTCGACCGCACAAAAGAACCGTCCCCCTGTGTCTCCCCCTGTGTCCCCTGTGTCCCTGCCATCGGGGCAAGGCGGGCGATGTCGTAGCAGCGCTCCAGCGCGGCGGCGACGCGGATGATGTTCTCGTCTTTGAACTGCGGGCCGACGACCTGCACGCCGACAGGAAGCCCGCTTTCCTCCCCCAGCCCTACCGGCAGCGAGAGGCCTCCGTTGCCCGCTATGTTGATGGGGATGGTGAAGATGTCCGAGAGGTACATCGACGTGGGGTCCGCGATCTCGCCGAACCGGAAGGCCGTGCGCGGGCTGACGGGGATCACGAGGGCGTCCACCTGCTCGAACGCGCGGGTGTAGTCCTGGGTTATCAGCGTGCGCACCTGTTGCGCGGGGTAGTAGTAGGTGTGGTAGACGCCGCTTGAGAGCAGGTAGCTGCCGAGCATGATGCGCCGCACCGTCTCGGGCCCGAAGCCGTGGGCGCGGCTCTGCTCGTACTGCTCCCCCAGGTCACGGGCCCCCGGCTCGCGGTGCCCGTAACGGACGCTGTCGAAGCGGCTCAGGTTGGAGAAGGCCTCGCAGGGGCCGATGACGTAGTAGGCGGCAAGCGCTGCGGCGGCATTGGGCAGCTCGACCTCGACGAGCGAGGCACCGAGGCGCTCAAGGCGCTCGATGGCGCCTTCCGTTGCGGAGACGACCTCGGGCTCGATGCCCGCCGCTTGGAGGAACGAGGGGACGATACCGACCCTCATCCCCGCCACGCCCGTCTCGAGGAAATCGGAGAATCGGGTCGATACCTGTTGTGACGTGCAGTCGCGCTCGTCGCGCCCCGCGATGGCGTCCAAGGTCGCCGCCACATCGGCGACCGTCTTGCCGAAGGGCCCCACCTGGTCGAGCGACGAGCCGAAGGCGACGACCCCGTAGCGCGAGACCACGCCATACGTGGGCTTGAGCCCCACGACCCCGCAGAAGCTCGCAGGCTGGCGGATGGAGCCGCCCGTGTCGCTGCCGAGGGTGACGGTGGCAAGGCCCGCAGCGACCGCCGCCGCGCTGCCTCCTGACGAGCCGCCCGGGACGCGCTCGAGGTCCCAGGGGTTGTGGGTGCACCCGAAGGCCGAGGTCTCGGTCGAGGAGCCGAAGGCGAACTCGTCCATATTGAGCTTGCCGAGCGGCAGCGCACCCGCCTCCAACGCCTTTGCCACACAGGTCGCCGTGAAGGGGGCGACGTAGCCCTCCAACATGCGCGAGGCGCAGGTCGTGTGCGTCTGCGCCTGGTTCATGTTGTCCTTGAAGGCGATGGGCACCCCGGCAAGGGGCCCTGCGTCCTGGGGAGAGTTGCCTGCAGCAAGCGCCGCGTCGATGCGGGCGGCCGCCCCGAGCGCCAGCGCGGGCGTGACCTCGAGGAAGGCGTGCACCTGGCCGTCGCGCGCCTCGATGGCGGCAAGCGCCTGCCTCGCAAGCTCGCATGCCGAGAACTCGCGGGCGGCAAGCCCCGCATGGATGTCCGCTATGGTGAGCGTAGGGTACCCCATCGTCAGGCCGCCTGCGTCATCGGTCGCCCCCGCCGTCGCCGAGGATCGGGGGGATGAGGAACTGGCCGTCCTGCTCGGCAGGGGCGTTCCCGAGCGCCGCCTCGTGGGCAAGGCCCGGGCGCACCACGTCCTCGCGCATGACGTTGGACAGGCCGGCAATGGGATGGAAGGTCGGCTCGACGCCCTCGAGGTCGTATTCCGTGATGACGCCCAGGCTCTCTATGATGCTGCTGAGGTCGGACGCCATGCGGGCGACCTCCTCGTCGGAAAGCCCTATGCGCGTGTAGACCGCTATGTCGCGCACGTCCTTCTCGGACAGGTGCATGCTGCTCCTCGATTCCTGCGTCCTACCAGGGCCTAGTAAACCAGGCTCTCCCAGTAGTCCCAGTCCCCCAGGCCCCCCACCGAGCCCATGAGGCTGCTGAACACAATGATCCCAAGGATCAGGACGGCGATCCAGAGCACGCTGAGCGAGAGCGCGATGATGGACATGACCAGGCCCGCCGTCGCCTGCCCGGACCTGGCGATCTTTCTCGACTTGACCGCCAGCACGATGCCGGCGATGCCGCTGCCGATGGATATCGTCCCCGAGAACGGGACGCAGAACCCTACGAGAAGCACCGCAAGGGAGACGATGCCCAGCACCATCGAGGCAAGCGCCCCTTGGGGAGGCTGGGCAGGGCCCTGATGATAGGCGGTGGGAACAACGTAGGCAGGTTGTGCATAACCGCCGCCCTGCGCAGGGGAACCTGCAGAGGCGGCACCCGTCGCACCCTCCGCACTCTGGTACTGCTCGGTCCACTGGACACCGTCCCAGTAGCGCAGTCTCGAAGTGTCGCCTGAGGGGTCGGCATACCATCCTGCCGAAACGTGGTTGTCTGTCATTGCAGCTGCCTTCTTTCGATTACGGGCCCTACAGAGCAAGCAGTATTATAGCGTACTTGCCACGTGCGGCGCAGCACGTGCGGCGCGGCATTGCGCCTGCACCTTCGCTGTCGCCCCGGCTTCACTGGCCACCGTTCACACCTCGCTGTCATTCTGAGCGGAGCGCCCGCAAGGGCGCGCAGCGTGAGAATCCTCGGGCACGCAGTGCCCGACTGGCCCGGTTGGGCGCTGGCGCGCACAAAGATTCCTCGGCGGAGTTTATCCCGAGCGCAGCGAAGGACCTTCGCTGCGCTCGGAATGACAGTGGGGTGTCCGTGGAGGGTGTGACCACATAATGCAGCTTCGCTGCTTGCCTGCCCGCTGCTTGCCACACTCGTTGGCCGGAGGCATCGGATTCAATGGTAGAATGACGGGAGCAGCATGAGGAGGACGGTGAGAGGAGCTATCGCTTTGGAGGCCATACCGTGCCAGGCGTCGTAGGGAGCAGGCCTGCGCCGCCGCTGAGGGCAGACATCCCGAAGGTCCTCGACGAGAGGCTTGTGCGCCTCTATGACGGCGTGCGGGACGCATTGCTGGAGCTTCCGAGCTGCTTCTCGTTCTCGCATACGATAAGCGGCATAAAGACCACGGGGCTGTTCGACCTCAACTCGCAGGTCGGGGCGGCAATCGAGAACCAGGTCGAAGACCAGGTCGTGACGACGCTCAACGCCACGCGCACGGTCTGGGACGGCAGCAACGAGTGGGAGGACTGCTCCTTCGTCAGGGCGCCGCAGGCGTTCCCCAATGTCAGGCTTGTCAGAGAGGCGGCCGATGCGAAGGCCGAGACCGTTCTCGGCATCGAGTTGAAGGGCTGGTACGTCCTTTCCAAGGAGGGGGTTCCGTCCCTGCGATACCACGTGGGCCAGGCGGCCTGCGCGGCACAGGATCTTGTCTGCGTAATCCCTTGGTATCTTGACAATGCGATCTGCGGGGAGGCGAGGGTGATGACGCCCTGGGTCGAGCAGGCGCGCTATGCTGCCGAGTGGCGGGACTATTGGTGGCAGCACCTCAGAAAAGGCACCGACACCCGTGAGGAACGGGCCATCAGGCAGCCGGACGGGGCGGCCCCCTACCCCTCGAAGGCAGAGCTTGCGATTGCAAGGCCCGTGAAGGACGGCGGCGGCAACTTCGGCAGGCTCCCCCGGTGCAAGCCGCTTATGGACGAGTTCACGGCAGCGACCCTTGAGCAGGAGATACTGGGGATCCCGGCACGCGACTGGGTGGACCTTCCGCTCACCCATGCCGACGGCGCCGACCCGAAAACCGTTGCGGCTGCCCTGCGCTCCCGGCTGGATACCGCGAAGAAGCTCCTGGAAGAACGCGAGGCCGCAGAGATGTTCGGGCTGCTGAAACTGCTTATGGGCAGATCGGGGCTTTCGGGGCTTGGCGGATAGCTCGCGGACAGCTCGGCGGACAGGGGGCCGCCCTTGGCAAAATGGGGGCCGCCACGGAGGGGCAGGGGGCCGTTCTTTCGTTTCCCTCGCTTTCCGACTTCCATCCGGGCCGCCACGGGCGGGCAGGGGCCTCTGGCAGACAGGGGCCGCCACAGAGGAACCGGGGCCGTTACTGGACGGGCTTGATGGCCGAGACGGCCGAGCAGAAGCGGTCGGCGAAGCGGGAAAGGGTCTCGGAGTCGTTGTCGCTCAGGTGCACGTGGACGACGCGTCGGCCCCTTGAGGCAAGCGCGGCGAAGTCGCCCTGCGCCTGGGTCGCCGCCAGGTCCCCGAGCGTGTAGCCCTCGCCGGGGATGGCGATGTCGTTCTCCTCGTCGGCCGAGAGGACGAGGAAGACGCCGGTGTTGGGGCCCCCCTTATGGAGCTGCCCGGTCGAATGGAGGTAGCGTGGGCCTATCTCAAGGCAGGAGACGGCTCCCAGGCGGCTCGCCACCCGGTTGCGCATCCGCTCGAGCGCCTCGCGCCGCCCGTAGCCCCTGAAGGGCAAAAAGGCGTTGAGTGAGAAGTAGTCGCCCTGTTTAAGGGAGTTGAGAAGCACCCGCAGCGCCTCGTCGACGTTGACCGGAGGAGCATCCAGTGACGATGCGTCAAGCAGCACCTCGCTTATGCGCAAGTCCCTGACGATGCCGTCGCCCGGCACCACGGCTGCGCCCGCTGCCCCGTCGCCCGAGCGGCCACGCGTGGCGAGCAGCTCCTTCACCAGGCGCTTCGTGATCTCGACGTCCGGCTGGTCGAAGGGGAAGGTCCCCATGAGTATCCCCAAGAAGGCAGTGGCGTACTCCCATACGACAAAGCGCGCGAACAGGTCGTGGGGCTCCGAGGAGGCATAACGGAGCGTGGGTATGCTCGTGTCGATATGCGCTATCGACTCCTCGAAGCCCTCGCAGCTGCCCACCGCATAGGTTATGACGCTGCGGTCGGCACGCGGCACCGCGAGTATGCTCGCATCGACCTCGACGTTCGGCAGGATGCCCTTGCCCTCCTTGCCGAGCGACTCGGCGACCATCTGCTCGACCCAAAGGCCGAAGACCTGCCCGGAGGGAGGGAGGATGAGGGAGAACTTGTCGCGCCCCTCGCAATAGGCATCGTACAGGAAGCAGGCGAGCTTGAGCGCGGGGTTGTCGGCGTCGTTGCGCGTGCAGGCCTGTTCGGTGCCGAGCGCGAAGGCAAGCGCCTTCCCGATATCCATTCCCACAAGCGCCGCCGGAAAGAGCGCGAAGACGGTCAGGGCCGAGAAGCGCCCGCCGACGTCGGTCGGCGCAGAGAGCACCTGCCGGTAGCCGCGTCGGCGCGCAAGCCCCTCAAGGCCGCTTCCGGGGTCGGTTATCGCAACAAAGCGCCGCCCCGCCCTGGCCTCGCCCAGATGGGCCGACGCGTAGCGCCAAGCCACCCGCTCCAACATAAGGGGCTCGATGGTCGAGCCCGACTTGCTGGAGACGATGTAGAGGGTGCGTGCAGGATCCGAGCTGCCGAGTATGTGGTTGACGAACACCGGCGAGAGCGAGTCCATCGTGCGAAACGCGACCTCGTCTGCGCCGTCGAGCTCATAGAGCTTGGTGACGGTCATCGCCGCCTGCGAGGAGCCGCCCTGCCCGATGAGCACGACGGCCTCGAGTCCTTCCGCACGGATGGCAGCAGCCTGCTCGGTTATCGCCGCCAAGGGCAGGGGCGGCTCGGAGCAGAGCCTCGTCCACCCGAGACGCTGCCCGGCCGAGGCGGCATCCTCGGGATGGGCGTCGAACAGACCGGCATCGCCTGCCCCCAGGCGCGACGGCACATCAAGCGCCAAAAGCGACTCAAGGCACACACGTCTCTGTGTCGAAGAGGACGGCATAGGGAGAGGAGCGGAGACTGCCTGTCCAGACGGCTAGTTGCTGGCGGGCTCGTCGGCGGCGGCCACGGGCGCCTCGGCGACGGCGGCAACAGGTTGCTCGTCGACCGCAGGCTCGTCGACGGCAGGCTCGTCGACCGCAGGCGCCTCGACATCCGCCGGTTCGGCGGCGGCCGGCTCGGCGGCATCCGTCGGCTCGGCGGCAACGGGCTCGTCGGCGGACTCGTCGGCGGCAGGCGCCTCATCGGCGGACTCGCCGATCGCAGGTGCCTCGTCGCCCGCAGGCTCGTCGGCGGCAGGCGCCTCGCCCTCCGTCGCCTCGTCGGCGGCCGGCTCGGCAGGCTGCTCGTCCTTCTCCCCATCCTTCGCGCCCTTGGCGGCGGCCTTACGGCCCTTGGCGGCAGGCTTCGCGCCCTTGGCGGCAGGCTTCGCCCCGCTGCCGGCGGCCTTCGCCTCGCCGCTGTCCGCAGCGGCCTTCTTGGCCACCGGCTCCTGGACCAGCTCCATGATGACGATGGTCGCGGAGTCGCCGCGACGGGTCCCCAGGCGCAGTATGCGCGTGTAGCCGCCGGGGCGGCCTTCGAACATGCCCTGTGCGACCTTCGAGAATATCTCGCCGACGAGGTCCTTGTCGCCGAGCTTGGCGATGGCGAGGCGGCGCGAATGCACGTCGCCGCGCTTTGCCCAGGTCACCACGCGGTCGACGTCGCCACGGATCTCCTTGGCACGCTCAAGGGTGGTCTTGATGCGGTCGTTCGTGAACAGGTTGACGACCAGGTTCTTCTTCATGGCCTTGGTATGACTGGCGTCAGTGCCCAGCTTGCGTCCTTTTTTGTAATGTCTCATTGCAAATCATCCTCACCGTCGGTTTGTGTGCAAGGCGCCCTGTGGGCCGCCCGGCAGGCCGTCCTATGGGTGTCCGGGCGCTACGGCCCGCAGCCCTCCAGCTCAGGGCTTCAGGCCGAGCTCCATGGACTGGAGCTTGTCCTTGACCTCCTCGATCGACTTCGCGCCGAAGTTACGGATGTTGAGCAGGTCGTTCTCGGAGAACTCGACCAGCTGGCGCACCGAGTGGATGCCCGCGCGCTTCAGGCAGTTGTACGAGCGGACGGAGAGGTCGAGGTCCTCGACCTGCTTCTCCAGCTCGGTGCTCCTCCCCATGCCCTCGGGGGCGAAGATGCTCGGGGCCTCGCTTGCCTGCTCCTCGTCGGACAGCACGAGGAACGCGTCCATGTGCTGGTTCACGATGTTCGCGGCACGGACGATGGCGTCCTCGGGCGTGATGGAGCCGTTGGTCTCCACCTCAAGAACGAGCTTGTCGTAGTCGGTGCGCTGGCCGACGCGGGTGTCTGTGACGTCCATGGTGCACCGGCGCACAGGCGAGAACAGCGAGTCGATATGGATGATGCCGATGGGGTCGTCCACCCGCTTGTTGCGCTCGGCCGAGATATAGCCCCGTCCGACGCCGACGCGGACGAGCATCTCGAGGCTGCCGCCGTCGGCGAGGTTCGCTATCACGTGCTCGGGGTTGACGAGGTCGAAGCCCGCCGGGATGTTCAGGTCCGCGCCGGTCACGGTCGCGGGACCTGTGGCGCTGATGGTCGCGGTCGCCTCGTCGATGGTGTCCGTCGAGCTGAACACCAGCCCCTTCACGTTGAGGGCGATGTCGGTGACGTCCTCTATCACGCCCTCGGCGGACGAGAACTCATGCTGGATGCCCTCGATGGAAAGCGCCGTTGCCGCAACCCCGTCCAAAGACGAGAGCAGCACGCGGCGCAAGCTGTTGCCCAAGGTCTGGCCGTAGCCGCGCTCCAGCGGCTCGACGATGAACCGGGCAAGCGTGCCGCTGACCGGCTCGACCGTGACCTGTGGTCTCATGAACTCTGTCATCTGATCGCTCCTTAAAAATCTTCTACTTCGAATAGAGCTCGACGATGAGCTGTTCGCGGATATCGAGGTCGATCTGGTCGCGCGCGGGAAGCTCGAGGACGGAGCCTTGCAGCTTCTCGATATCGACCTCCAGCCATTGCGGCACCTCGGTCTTCTCGTTGGAGATGAGCGAGGTCTTGATGACCAAGAGGTCGCGTGCCTTGGGCGCGACCGCCACCAGGTCGCCCGCCTTCACGCGGAACGAGGGGATGTCCACGCGGCGGCCGTTCACCTGGATGTGCCCATGGCGCACCTGCTGACGGGCCTCGTCGCGGGACTTCGCAAAGCCAAGGCGATAGACCACGTTGTCGAGGCGGGACTCGAGGATGCGCAGCAGGTTCTCGCCGGTCACGCCGTGCTGGCGGTTCGCAAGGTCGTAGTAGCCACGGAACTGCTTCTCCAGCAGCCCGTAGGTGCGCTTGGTCTTCTGCTTCTCGCGGAGCTGGAGGCGGTACTCGCTCTCCTTCACGCGCTTCTTGCCGGCTTCTCCCGGCGGATACGGGCGGCGCTCCACGCCGCACTTGTCGCTGTAACAGCGGTCGCCCTTCAAAAAGAGCTTGTTCCCCTCACGGCGGCAGAGTCTGCAATCTGCGCCTGTGTATCTTGCCATAGTGGTAAACCTACCTTTCGACGTATCGGGAGGACAGACGGCCCTTCTGCGGGTCTTCGCGACCCTTCGTGCGGCCCTCGCGTGCGGCTCCCTCGTGCGGCCTGCGCCTGCACGGCCCCGAGGCACCTGTCCGCACAGGTCCCGATAATCCTCGTAGTCAGTTACGTTACACGCGACGGCGCTTGCGCTGACGCACGCCGTTGTGCGGTATGGGTGTGCAGTCCTGGATGTTCGCGATCTCGAGGCCGGAGGCCTGGAGGGTGCGGACGGCCGTCTCGCGACCGGAGCCGGGGCCCTTCACGAAAACCGTCACCTTGCGCAGCCCATGCTCCTGGGCGATCTTGGCAGCGGCCTCGGCGGCCATCTGCGCGGCAAAGGGAGTGGACTTGCGCGATCCCTTGAAGCCCACCGTGCCGGCGCTCTGCCACGTGATGACGTTGCCCTGTGGGTCGGTGAGCGTGATTATCGTGTTGTTGAACGTGGATTTGATGTGCGCCTGCCCCACGGCGATGTTCTTGCGCTCGGAGCGCTTGATGCGGGTGCGCACTTGCTTCTTGGCGGCCATTACTTCCTCTTGCCTCCTATCTGCTTGCGCGGGCCCTTGCGGGTGCGGGCGTTGGTATGCGTGCGCTGCCCGCGCACCGGCAGCCCCTTGCGATGGCGCAGCCCACGATAGGAGCCGATCTCCATGAGGCGCTTGACGTTCTGCGACACCTCTCGACGGAGGTCGCCCTCGATCTTGAGGTTCTTGTCGATGTACTCGCGGAGACGGACCGTCTCTTCTTCCGTGAGGTCCTTGACGCGGGTATCGGGATCGACGCCTGCCCCCTTGAGGATCTTGTTGGCGGTGGTAAGGCCGATGCCGTAGATGTAGGTGAGGCCGATCTCGACGCGCTTATCGCGCGGGAGGTCGACACCTGAGATTCGGGCCACTCGTCACTCCTCCCTAACCCTGACGCTGCTTGTGGCGGGGGTTCTCGCAGATCACGAGCACCCGACCGTGCCGTCGGATTATCTTGCATTTGTCGCACATCTTCTTTACCGAAGGTCGTACCTTCATAACACTGTTCCCTTCAGTTGCCTGTAAGAAGCGTCGCCCGTCCCTCGCACCCTGACTGATGGCAGGTGCACGGTCGGCACTTCCTTGGGGAGACGACACCCGATGCCCGCATGCCGTCTTCCTATGTCTGCATCTATCTCTACGCCGCAGCCGCGGGCGCTTTTTTGCCATGGGGAGAAAACCGGGGCCTCCTCACCTCGCTCGTGCTGTCGCCGAAGCGGCCCCAACGGGCCGGTTCCGCATGTCCTGTCACTTGAACCGATACGTGATACGTCCCCGCTTCAGGTCGTAGGGCGAAAGCTCTACGGTCACCTTGTCACCTGGGAGGATACGAATGTAGTGCATGCGCATCTTCCCGGAGATGTGCGCAAGCACCACGTGGCCGTTCTCCAATTTCACCTTGAACATCGCATTGGGCAGAGGCTCAACTACGATGCCCTCGAGTTCGATGGCGTCTTCTTTACCCAAAAACCACTGCTTTCTTTACGTGGGCCATAAAAGGACAGCGTATAATAATAGCGCAAACCTACCGGAGTCATCAAGCGGAAAATGGCAAAAAGTGACAGGTGCTAAAAGTGACAGGGGACGCTGTGAGGCGTTACCGTGGTCGTTACCGTTCGCACCTCCACTGTCATCCCGAGCCTGCCGAGGGATCTTTGGCTGCGCAGCAGCGCCCAACCGGGCCAGTTGGCTGCTTCGCAGCCAAAGATTCCTCGACTTCGCTACGCTACGCTCGGAATGACAGTAGGGTGTGAACAGTAACCTGTGAGGCGTTACCGTTCGCACCTCCACTGTCATCCCGAGCCTGCCGAGGGATCTTTGGCTGCGCAGCAGCCAACCGCAGGCAGAGGCGCCTCTCGGCTGCGGTTGTTCGCTCTGCGTCCCGTAGACCCGTCGGCCCGTTCTCACTGAGAATAGTCCACCGGCTGTTTTCCGGGCGCTCGGACCAAAGGATTCCTCGGCTGCGGCGCTGCCTCCGGCAGCGCCTCCGCTCGGAATGACAGTGGAGGTGTGGACGGTAACTGTGGAACGGCTTTTGACCAGGGAGTACCTCATAACGACGCTTGCGAACTTCGTGAACGCAAGCAACTTCTATCTTCTCGTAGCCGTCACGGCGGGCTACGCCATCGACCGCTTCGAGGCCGACAGCGCCACTGCGGGCCTCGTGACGGGGATCTTCGTCGTCGGGGCGCTCGCATCGCGCCTCGTGGCCGCCCGGATGCTCGGGCTGCTCTCCTACAAGCGCACGCTGGTGATCGGCCTGACGATCGCCCTGGCGTCCTCGCTCTTCTATCCCTTTGCGCCGACGGTCGGCCTGTTCATCCTCGTCCGGGCCGTCCATGGCTTCGGTTTCGGCATCGTCGTCTCCGCCACCTCGACCATCATCGCCGACATCGTGCCCGCCGAGCGCATCGGCCAGGGCATGGGCTATTACCAGCTTTCCGCCACCGTCGCCACGGCCATAGGCCCCTTCGTCGCGATCCTCCTCAGCGAGGTCGGAAACTACACGCTCATCTTCCTCATCTGCACGGGGCTGATCCTTCTCGCCCTGGCGCCCGTGCCCTTCCTGCGCCTGCGCACCATCACGCTGGGCCCCGAGGAGCGGGAGACCTTCAGGGGCTTCAAGCTCAGGGGCCTCATCGAGGTGCCGGCGCTTCCTGCCTCCACGCTTGCGGCCCTCATGTACCTGAGCTATGCGGCCGTCATCGCCTTCCTCGCGCTGTTCGTCCTGGACCTCGGCCTGCCCGGCGTCGCAAGCTGGTTCTTCCTGGTCTACGCGCTCGCCGTCATCGTGTCGCGCCCCTTCGTGGGCCGGGCCTTCGACAGGCGCGGGGCCCTGCCCATCGTCCTTCCCGCGCTGGCCATGCTGATACTCGGCCTCGTGCTCCTGAGCCTCGTGGACGGCATCGTGCTGCTCGTCGCCTCTGCGGTTGCCTGCGGCCTCGGCGCGGGCGCCATCCAGGCCGCGACGCTCGCGACGGTCGCGAAGATCACGCCCTCGCACCGCAAGGGCATCGGCACGACGACCTACTTCCTGCTGGCGGACGTGGGCTACAGCATAGGCCCGATACTCGCAGGGCTCATGCTGCCCCTGCTGGGCTTCAGGGGCCTCTGCCTGATGATGGGCGGCGTCATCCTCCTCACCCTGCTGCTCTGCATCACCCAACGCCGAAGGCTGAAAAGCGACCCCGGATAGCCGGTCGCCGCCGCGCCCCTGCCCCTCAGCGGGCGGGCGGCGTGCCAGAGGGCGGACGGCGTGCCAGAGGGGACGGGCGGGCGGCGCGTCAGCGGGCGGACGGCGTGCCAGAGGGGACGGGCGGGCGGCGCGTCAGAGGGCGACGAGGCTCTTGACGAGCCAGTCGAGCATCTCGGGAACCGAGCCGAAGCCGGAGAAGTAGGCGGAGGCGGCAAGCGCCAGGAAGACGACGACGGCGAGGGAGACGAACCATGCGACGAGGCGGAACGCCCGCGAGCGGGACCAGAGCCCGATGCCGGGGTCGATGCCGACCCTTCCCTCCTGCGGCGGCGGCCTCTTCCAGTACGCATCCGAGGGATCCACGGGCACGGCGGCGGCCGACGGGGCAGTGGCAGGCGGGGCAGTGGCAGGCGGGGCGGCCGCAGGCGGGGCGGGCACCGGCGGGGCAGCCTCTGCGGCCGCTGCGTTCGACGTCACGTTCTCGGTCATGGGGGGCTCCGCTTCGTGGGAGGGGAATGGACAGGCCGCATCCCGATACTGTTCGGGCATCCCCCTCAGTATAGCGCGTGTCGTGCGCCCGGTCGTGCGGGACGGGGAACAGGGGACGGGCAGGACAGGCGTCTGCTATCCTTGTCCCTCTGCAACAAAACGCGTCGGACGCACGCAGGCGTACAGCGCAGGCCAAAGAAGGGCACGAACCACGATGTCGATAACCGACCTGTACCACGAGTTGATCGAGGGGCTCGAAGCGGAGGGCGCGGCGGCGGTCGTCTCCACCTACCGGCAAGGCGGCGGCTTCGAGAAGCGCGTCGTCAGCCCTGCGGACGCCTCGGGGTGGCACGCGCTCGCAGGGCTCAGGGGGCATCCGCAGGCACGGACCTCCGGCCCTGTGACCTCCCTCGATGCCGAGGACGGGAGCCTGACCCTCATCGAGCACTACACCACCAAGCCGCGCATCATCATCCTCGGCGCCGGCCATATCGCCGCAGCGCTCGCGCCGCTGGCCAGGATAACGGAGTTCGAGGTCGTCGTCTATGACGACCGCCCCTCCTTCGCCAACCGGCAGCGCTTCCCCGAGGCCGACACGGTCATCTGCGACGGCTTCACCCAGCTGTTCAAGCGCCTGCATGTCCGCGAGACGGACTACGTGGTCGTCGTCACGCGCGGCCACAAGCACGACCAGGACTGCCTGGCCGGCATCCTCGCAGGCCCAGAGCCCGCCTATACGGGCATGATAGGCTCCCGGCGCAGGGTCGCCATCGTCATGGACCAGCTGCGCAAAAAGGGCTTCGACGGGGAGAGGATCGGGCGCATCCACTCGCCCATCGGCCTGAAGATAGGTGCGGTCACGCCTGGGGAGATCGCCATCTCCATCATGGCGGAGCTCATCTCCGTCAAGCGCCTCGAACGCGGGGAGGGCGAACTTGCGTCCTGCGAGCGGGGAATCGCCGAGACGCTGGCCGCACGCGGGGACGACTTCGACGCGCTGATAACCATCCGCACCTCCACGGGCTCGGTGCCCATCGAGACCGGGGCCAAGCTCGCGATGACCTACGCCGGCGAGCTTTCCGGGACGATCGGCGGCGGCTGTTCCGAGGCGGACGCCATGCAGGTGGCCCGCGAGGTCGTCAACACGGGAGGCTGGCGGACGCATACCATCGATATGTCGGATGCCGCCGAGGACGACGGCATGGTCTGCGGCGGCACCTTGGACGTGGTCATAGAGGCCCCCTGCGTCGCCCGCTGGGACGGGGTTGCTGCCCACTGTCATCCCGAGCCTGCCGAGGGATCCTCGACCGCGCCAGCGGTCGACTGCGGCCAGGAGGCGCCTCGGCCTGCGGTCGGCTGCTTCGCAGCCGAGGATTCCTCGCGGAGCGCGGACTGACAGGGGGGGCTCGGAATGGCAGTGGGGGCTCGGGGTGACAGCGGGGGCCCGGGGCGGCAGCGGGGTCCGGGGTAACGGTGGGGGGCCGGGGCGGCAGCGGGGGGCCGGGGTGACGGTGGGGGTGTGAACAGTAACGGATAACAGTGGGGGCCGGGGTGGCAGTGGAGGTGTGAACAGTAACGGAACGGGTGATATGCTAGAGTGGATGCCATGGAATTCATCGACCTACATACCCACACGTGGTACTCGGGGCACGGCACCGGCACGGTCGAGGAGGTCGTGGCGGCGGCCGTCGCGCGCGGGCTTTCGACCGTCGCGCTCACCGAGCACCTGCCGCTCCCGCCCGAGGTCGATCCCACGGGCAGCTTTGCCATGACCGCCGAGCAGGTCGCCCCCTACCTCGCAGAGGTCGCCCGGGCACGCGCGGCACATCCCGGGATAGAGGTCCTGTGCGGCGTCGAGGTCGACTGGCGCGAGGGCGCCGAGGGCTACCTGCTCCAGCAGCTGGGCACGCCGGGGGCGCCCTACGAGATCGTCCTCGGCTCCGTGCACATGCTCTCGAACGCCGACGGCACGGTGTGGGAGTTCGACCATCCCAGCTGCATAGGCGGCTGGGCCGAGCGCGGCGAGGAGCACGTGTGGGAGCACTACCTGCGGCTTTGGTGCGATGCGGTGAGAAGTGCGGTGCCCTTCACCGTCATGACCCACCCAGACCTGCCCAAGAAGCTCGGGTTCAAGCCCACGTTCGACCCGCGAGAGATGTACGAGACGATGGCGCAGGCCGCCGCTGCCGCCGACGTGCTCGTAGAGGTGAACACCTCGGGGCTGCACAAGCCCGTCGGCGAGCTGTACCCCGCACCCGACCTGCTCAGGGCCTTCCATGACGCAGGGGTCGGCTGCACGGTGTCCTCGGACGCCCATGCCCCCTGCGACGTAGGGCGCGACATCGACCGTGCCTATGCCGCCCTGCATGCGGCCGGCTACGCCCACGTGACGGTGCCCACGCGCACCGGCGACCGCCGCCTTGTCCCCCTTGAAAGGCCCCGTTCATGAAAACTGCCGCACCGCCCGTCCGCACCGCCGCCGCCCGCCACGCTGCGACCGGGTTCGCCGCCTCCCGCCGCGCCGTGCTCCTTGAAAGCCCCTGCGCATGAGGGACCTCAGGCAGATACTGGTAGCGGTGAACCCCTGTGCTGCAAGCAACTCCGGCCGCAGGCTCTGGAACGAGCTCACGCCGCGCTTCAGGGCGCTGTTCTCCGACTACGAGTACCGGATCGTCGAGACGACGACCTGCGAGGACGGCACCGAGCTGGGCGCCACCTCGGACGCGGGCATCATCATCGCCGTCGGCGGCGACGGCACCGTCCACAGCATCGCACAGGGCATCATGCAGCGCCCGCGCAAGGAGCGTCCTGCACTCACCATGATCCCGATCGGCTCGGGCAACGACTTCGCCCGGACCCTCGGCATCCCCTTCAACCCCAAGCGCGCCCTCGCCATGCTCGCGGAGGGCACACAGGCCGCCATCGACGTCGGCCGCTGCAACGGGACGTTCTTCCTCGAGACCCTGAGCTTCGGCGTCGATGCCGCCGTCGCCCTCAAGACCGTCGAGCTCCGCAAGGGCGCCCGCGACCGCGGCCTCCTCCTGTACGCACGCGCTGCGGTCTCCTCCATCCTCAAGGAGCTCAGGTCGCACCGCTTCTCCCTCGCCATCGACAACGACACGACGCTCGAGCAGAACCTGCTCATCTGCGCCATCCAGAACGGGCCGACCTACGGCGGCGGCTTCCGCATCGCACCCAGCGCACACGCCAACGACGGCCTGTTCAACATCTGCATGGCGACCGACATCAACACCTTGAAGGCGCTCTATGCCCTGCTCCTCATCATGCGGGGCGGGCATGAGCACCTCTCCTGCATCCAGACGCTGACCGCACGGCAGCTGACCATCGACCTCGACCAGGAGATTCCCGTCCAATGCGACGGGGAGCCGGTATGGGGCACGCATTTCGACATCGAGCTGCTCCCCGATGCCCTTGACGTCCTCATGCCCCAGGGCGTTCCTCTGTGAGCGACGCCGCGCGTGTGACGGAGGGGGCGGCGACAGAGGGGACGGTACGGTTTTCTCACAGTTCACGCAGGGCGACAGAAAGAGCCGACGGAGGGGACTGTGACAGAATCGTACCGTCCCCTCTGTCGCCGCCCCCTCCGTCACACCTGTATGCGCAGGTGGTCCTCGACATCCCGGCGCGCGCACTGGACGCCGCCTTCGATTACGTCGTCCCCGACGGGCTGCGCGCACAGACGAAGGTCGGATGCTGCGTGCTCGTGGACTTTGCCCGCCGCCCCTCGCTCGGCTTTGTCGTGGCGCTGCGCACACAGCCTTCCAGCGACGTGGGCACCGAGAGGATCAAGCCGCTTCGCGAGGTGCTCTCCGACCCCTGCTTCGACGAGACGGCCGCCTGTCTCGCCCAGTGGATCGCCCGCGAGTACCTTGCCTGCCTCAGCGAGGCCGTCCGCCTGTTCGCCCCGCCCGGCTCCTCGCCACGGCTGAAGAAGGACGCGGACGGGACATGGCGGCTCGACGCCGCCGGCGCAGGCCCCGTGGACGACCGCTGGGTGGCCCTCACCGAGGCAGGGCACGGCTTCACGCCCAGGCGCAACGCCGTCAAGCAACGGGCCATCGTCAAGGCGCTCGAGATCAGCGAGATGCGCGTCAGCGAACTCGGCCTGGAGATACGCAACCCTGCCGCCTCGCTCAAGGCGCTCGAGCGGCAGGGCCTCGTGCGCATCGAGTCGCGCCGCCGCATCCGAGGTACGCCCAAGGCGCGCCCCGCCACGCACGACATCGCAGACCTGACCCCCGGGCAACGCGACGCCCTGGCACTCATACGGCGCTCGCTCGCGGCGGCCGCCCCTCTCCCCATCCTGCTCGACGGGGTGACGGGCTCCGGCAAGACGGAGGTCTACCTTCAGGCGATACGCACGGTGCTCGACGCGGGCGGCGGGGCCATCGTGCTCGTGCCCGAGATATCGCTCACGCCGCAGACGGTGGCGCGTTTCCGTGCGCGCTTCGGCGACGAGGTGGCCGTGCTGCACTCGCGCCTTTCCGCAGGCGAGCGCTTCGACCAGTGGGACCTTCTGCGCAGCGGCACCGCCCATGTGGCCGTCGGTGCGCGCTCGGCGCTCTTCGCGCCCGTGCACGGGCTGCGCCTCATCGTCATCGACGAGGAGCACGAGGCCACCTACAAGCAGAACTCGTCGCCGCGCTATGTGGCGCGCGAGGTGGCGGCCCAGCTGGCGCGGCTCCGTGGGGCGACGCTCGTCCTCGGCAGCGCCACGCCCTCGATGGAGGCCCTTTACGCGGTCGAGACCGGTGCCTATGCCTCCGCAACGCTTCCCGAGCGCGCCTCCGGCAGGCCGCTGCCCCCCATCCAGGTCGTCGACCTCTCCGTGCAGTTCGGCGCCGGCAACAAGACGATGTTCTCGCATCCGCTCAGGGAGGCCCTCCTTGAGGTCGTCGAGCGCAGGGAGAAGGCGGTGCTGCTGCTCAACAAGCGCGGCTTCGCGTCCTTTTTGCTGTGCCGCGACTGCGGCTATGTGCCCACCTGCGAAAGCTGCGCCACCTCGTTCACCTATCACGAGCGCCCGCCGCGCCTCATGTGCCACCACTGCGGCGGCGTCCAGCCCGTGCCTCCCCTCTGCCCGGAATGCGGAAGCCCCTACCTCAAGCAGCTCGGGCCCGGCACCCAGTTCGCCTTCGACCAGCTCAAGGCCCTCCTGCCCAGCGGCACTCCCCTCGTCCGCATGGACGCCGACACCACGCGCGGCAAGGACGGCCACGAGCGTTGCCTCGACGAGTTCGGCACCGCGCCCTACGGCGTGCTGCTCGGCACCCAGATGATAGCCAAGGGACTCGACTTCCCCGAGGTCACCCTCGTCGGCGTCCTCATCGCGGACACCTCCCTCAAGCTCCCCGACTTCCGTGCGCCGGAACGCACCTACCAGCTGCTCGAACAGGTCGCAGGGCGGGCAGGACGTGCGGAGAAGGACGGGCGCGTCATCGTCCAGACCTACTGGCCAGGCCACGTCGCGATACGCGCCGCCGCCGCCCACGACCGCCACCTCCTGCTCGACGACGAGCGCGCTGCACGCTCCGAACTGGGCTACCCCCCCTACACGCGCCTCGCGAACATCCTCCTGTGGGGCCCCGACCCCCACGCGGTCTCGCAGGAGGCCATGGCACTCGCCGCCCAGATCGAGGGCATGCTGGGAACGGGGGACGCGCATCAGGGGGAGCACAAAGGGGACGGGAAGCACAAAGGGGACGGTGGCTTTTGTGTTCCTGACGTCCAGCTGCTCGGCCCCAGCCCTTGCGTGCTTTCCAAGCGCCAGGGCAGCTACCGTTGGCACATCCTCCTCAAGGCGGGCCTCGGATGCGACCTGCCCGGCCTGCTCGCCCCTCTCTCCAAAGGACGCAAGGCGGTGCACGGCGTCAACGTCTCCATCGACATCGACCCCCTCGACCTGCTTTAGGGCTCCCCCTTCCCAAGAGCCGGGTTTATCGCTACACTGCGAAAGGCTGTTTCTCTTACACTGCTCACATACTGCTCACGCCTATGGTCAGGGGGTCTTTGTGGATATCGGCGCACTGCTCAACGGAGTCTTCGAGGCCCTTAACGGGGCGCTCTGGGGCCTGCCCATGATACTCATCCTCATGGGCACGCACGTCTTCATGACGGTGCGCACGGGCTTCATCCAGCGCAAGATATTCACGGGCATTAAGCTCTCCGTGACGCGCGACCCCAGCGAGCAGGGCGACATCAGCCCCTTCGCCGCGCTCGCCACGGCGCTGGCACCGACCATCGGCACCGGCAACATCGTCGGCGTGGGCACCGCCATCGCCCTCGGCGGGCCCGGCGCGGTCTTCTGGATATGGCTCACCGGCATCTTCGGCATCGCGACCAAGTACGCCGAGTCCTACGTGGGCGTGAAGTACCGCGTGAGGACCGAGAGCGGCACCATGCTCGGCGGCGCCATGTACGCGCTGGAGCGGGGCCTCAAACAGAAGTGGCTCGCGATACTGTTCTGCGCCTTTGCGGGGCTTGCCTCCTTCGGCATCGGCTCGATGGTGCAGGCCAACGCCGTCGCGACGATCGTGGAGGAGAACGTGGGCATCCCCGGCTGGACGGTCGGCATCTTCCTCATGCTCCTGACGGCGCTTGTGACCTTCGGCGGCATCAAGGCCATCGCCCGCGTCTGCGAGAAGCTGGTCCCCTTCATGGCGATCGTCTATGTGGCGGGCTGCCTCATCATCTTGGGCTTCAACTGGAACTTCCTTGTGCCTTCGCTGGCGCTCATCGTGCAGTCCGCATTCGTGCCGCAGGCCGCTGCAGGCGGCTTCATCGGCTCCACCATCGCTGCCGCCGCCCGCTTCGGCGTGGCCCGGGGCATCTTCTCCAACGAGTCGGGCCTGGGTTCCGCGCCTCTGGCAGCCGCCGCCGCACGGACCACCAACCCCGCCCGCCAGGCCCTCATCTCGATGACCGGCACCTTCTGGGACACGGTGGTCATCTGCCTGATGACCGGCCTCGTGCTCGTCAGCACCATCCTCTCGCATCCCGAGCTGGCAGCCGATTTCACCAGCGGCAACGGCGCCACGCTCACCACCGTCGCGTTCTCCCAGATACCCTATATCGGCGTGCCTGTGCTCGTGTTCGGCATGGTGACCTTCGCCTATACCACGATCCTCGGTTGGTCGTATTACGGCGACCGCTGCATCGACTACCTGCTCGGCAAGAAGGCGCTCGTGCCCTATCGCATCCTCTACTGCGTCACGATCTTCCTCGGGACCCTAGGCACCATCTCGCTGGTATGGAACATGGCGGACACCTTCAACGCCCTTATGGCCCTCCCCAACCTCGTGGCCATCATAGGGCTCTCGGCCCTCATAGCCCGCGAGACCAAGCACTTCGTCTACGACGGCAACCTCGACGAGATGGCCGACCAGGACATCCCCCTCGCCGCCGGAAAGTGAAGGGGCACAGGCCGTCCCCAGGGAAGCGATGATCAATCATTGCACGCCGCCTTCCGGCTACTGTTCACACCCCCACTGTCATCCTGAGCGAAGGGGCGAAGCCCCGCAGCCGAAGGATCTTTGGTCGCGAAGCGACCAACTGCGGCCGGGAGACGCATCTGCCCGCAGTCGACCGCTGGCGCGGTCGAGGATTCCTCGGCAGGCTCGGAATGACAGTGGGGGCTCGGAATGGCAGTGGGGGCTCGGGATGGCAGTGGGGGCTCGGGATGGCAGTGGGGGCTCGGGATGGCAGTGGGGGCTCGGGATGGCAGTGGGGGCTCGGGAT
>JAISGJ010000004.1 GCA_031263105.1 Coriobacteriales bacterium | reverse complement strand
GCGGCCCGCGGCGCCTTCCGAATGCAGTCGACCGCGCCGCGGACGAATATTCCCGGGCAGCCACGGACTGACAGTGGGGGCTCGGGGGCGGGGGGCGGGGGCTCGGGGCGGCAGGGTGTCATCTCGACGACGTGCGGGCGGCAAGCGCTATAATGGGAACCAGGGAAGTTCCCTCGGTGCCTGCCCCAAGGAGAGACGTCATGACGGTTGCGAAACGTGCCTCGGATAAGGAGCTGCAACGGCTGTACCGGGCCTTTGCCGCGTCCGGGGACCCTGCGCAGGTCGAGGCCCTCATGGAGGACCTCTGCACGATCCGCGAGGTCCATGAGATGGCCCAGCGCCTCACGGTCGCCCTCATGCTCGACGCGGGCGAGTCCTACACGCGCATACAGGAGCGGACCGGCGCCTCGGCGGCGACCATCGCCCGCGTCTCGAAGTGCCTCAACTACGGGACGGGCGGGTACCGCACCGTCATAGACAGCGAACGATAGCAAGCCAAGGAAGGTAGCGCGGCAAGGGACATGGGATTCATACACCTGCACAACCACACGGAATACTCGCTGCTCGACGGCGCGACCAAGCTCGATGCCATGGCGCGGCAGGCAAAGGAGTTCGGGATGTCGGCGCTCGCCATCACCGACCACGGCTACATGTACGGGGTGCCCTCCTTCGTCAACGCCTGCGCCAAGGAGGGCGTCAAGCCCATCCTCGGCTGCGAGGTCTACTTCACGCCGGACAACGAGCTTCGGCGCGACCGGAAGCCCGAGCTCTACCACATGATCCTGCTTGCGAAGACCACGCAGGGCTACCACAACCTCATCAAGGTCGTCTCGGCGGCGGCGGTCGACGGCTTCTACTACAAGCCGCGCGTCACCTTCGACTCGCTGCGCCACCACGCCGAGGGCCTGATCGCGACCTCCGCCTGCCTGCAGGGAATCGTCCCCCAGATGCTGCTCGCCAACCGCCGTCCCGACGCCCTTCTGTGGGCGGAGCGCTTCGCGGGCATCTTCGCGCCGGGCGACTTCTACATCGAGCTGCAGGAGCAGGGCCTCACGCTGCGCGACGGCAGCAACCAGCGCCACCTCAACGGCATGCTCGACGAGCTGGCGCACGAGATGGGGCTCAAGACGGTCGCCGCAAACGACATGCACTACCTGCGTAAAGAGGACGCAGCCATGCAGGACATCATGCTCTGCATCGGCACCGCGTCCAAGTTCGACGACCCCGACCGCATGCGCTTCTCCTGCGACCAGTTCTACATGAAGTCGGAGGAGGAGATGCGCCAGGCGCTCAAGGACTTCCCCGAGTCCTGCGACACGACAATGGAGATCGCGGAGAAGTGCGAGGCCAAGCTCTCGCGCGACATCATCCTCCCCACCATCCCGCTCGCCGAGGGGGAGACGAACGAGAGCGCGCTTCGCGGCGAGTCGCTGGCGGGGCTCAAGCGCCTGTACGGCGACCCGCTGCCGCCCGAGGTCGTCGAGCGCTTCGAGCACGAGCTCGCCGTCATCTGCGACAAGGGCTTCCCCGCCTACTTCCTCGTCGTCCAGGAGTTCACGCGCTGGGCGAAGGAGAACGGCGTGGGCGTCGGGCCCGGGCGCGGCAGCGCCGCCGGCTCCATCATCAGCTACGCGCTCGGCATCACGACCCTCGACCCCTTGGCGAACGGCCTGCTCTTCGAGCGCTTCCTCTCGCCGGAGCGCACCGAGATGCCCGACATCGACATCGACTTCGACGAGGACGGGCGCTTCAAGGTCATCGACCACCTGCGCGAGCTCTATGGCACCGAGAAGGTCGCCCACGTGATCACCTTCGGCAAGATGAAGGCGAAGCAGGCCATCGTCGACGCGACCCGCGTCTTCGACTACCCCATATACCTAGGGGCGAACATATCCAAGAAGATACCCTTCGGGCCGGGCGCCACGCTGAAGGGCTCGCTCGGCATCCATGAGGACAGGAAGAAGAACAGCGAGCGCAACCCCGACCTCGTGAAGGAGTACCGCGAGAGCGCGGAGACCAAGAGGATCATCGACGCGGCCCTCTCGCTGGAGGGCACGGTGCGCGGCGAGAGCGTGCATGCGAGCGCGGTCATCATCTGCCGCGATGCCGTGGACGACCATGTCCCCGTGAAGTACGACACCAAGGGCGGCGTCATCATCACGCAGTACGACGGCACCTGCAACGCGGAGCTCGGCCTGCTCAAGATGGACTTCCTCGGCCTGCGCACCCTCAACGTGCTGCAGAAGGCCTGCATCTACGTCAAGCGCAGCCACGGCATCGACATCGACCTCGACGCCATCCCGCTCGACGATTCCAAGGTGTTCGAGCTTTTGGCGCGCGGCGACACCGCAGGCGTGTTCCAGGTGGAAAGCCCCGGCATGACCACGCTCATCCGCCAGATGCGCATAGACCGCTACTCGGACGTCGTCGCCGCCATCGCGCTGTTCCGTCCCGGCCCCCTCAACTCGGGGATGGTGGACGACTTCGTCGCGCGCAAGACCGGCAAGCGCAAGATCGTCTACTACGACGACCGGCTTGCGGACATCCTCAAGGAGACCTACGGGGCCATCGTCTACCAGGAGCAGGTCATGCGCATCTCGATGCAGATGAGCGGCTTCACGGCAGGGGAGAGCGACCGCATCCGCAAGGCCATGGCCAAAAAGGACAGCGACCTCATGACCAAGAAGCCCATGGACTGGGCCGACGGCACCCACGAGACCATGAAGGAGCACTGGCTCGGCGGGGCGGAGCGCAACGGCTTCCGCCGCGACCTCGCGCAGTCCATCTGGGACGACGTGGAGAAGTTCGCGGAGTACGCCTTCAACAAGTCCCACTCGGCCGCCTATGCCATCCTCGTCATGCAGACGGCATGGCTGAAGACCTACTACCCCAAGGAGTACATGGCGGCCGTGCTCTCGAGCTTCGTGGGGAAGGCCGACCGCCTCACACAGTACATCGCGGCCTGCAAGCAGAGCGGCATCGACGTGCTCGCGCCCGACGTGAACTCCTCGGACCGCGAGTTCACCCCGCTCGCGGAAGGCATACGTTTCGGACTCGCGGGCATCCGGGGCGTGGGCGAGGGCGCTGCCGACCGGATACGCGAGGAGCGCGAGCGCAACGGGCGCTTCGCCTCGCTGCACGACTTCGTCTACCGCATCAACAACACCCTCTGCAACAAGGCGGCCATCGAGTCGCTCATCAAGGCGGGCGGCTTCGACTCGACCGGCTATACCCGCAGGCAGATGATGCGCTTTGTGGAGAACGACGGCCTCATGGACATCGCCGCCAAGCGCCATCGCGACCGGATGGGCGGCCAGTCCTCGCTCTTCGACATGTTCGAGCAGAGCGGCATCGAATCCGGCTTCGAGGAGGTCATCCCCGAGCCGGACGGCGTGGAGTGGGACCGCTACACGAAGCTCGGCTTCGAACGGGAGATACTCAAACTCTACGTCTCCGGCCATCCGCTCAGCCCCTATGCAGGCCTGCTGAGGAAGAACAGCGACTACTCGCTCGGGGTGTTCGCGGCCA
This sequence comes from Coriobacteriales bacterium, assembly GCA_031263105.1. Taxonomy (GTDB): domain Bacteria; phylum Actinomycetota; class Coriobacteriia; order Coriobacteriales; family UBA8131; genus JAISGJ01. The sequence goes on along the minus strand of JAISGJ010000004.1, from coordinate 8,481 downwards.
CCGACGACGACCAGGTGGACGCAGAGGGCGCCGAGGGCGGCGAGGGCGGCGGAGGGGCGTCCGGCCAGACGAAGGTTCCCCAGGGCACCGTCATCACGCTGGCGGGCATGGTCAGTGCCCTGACCCCCTTGGTCTCCAAGAAGGGCGAGCGCATGGCGCGCTTCATGCTCGAGGACACCGAGGGTTCCATCGAGGCGATCATGTTCCCCCGCTACTTCGAGGAGAGCGGCCGTGAGCTCGAGCCGGGCGACGACGGCCACGACGCCATCGTGCGCGTGCGCTGCCGCTACGAGTCGACGGACCGCGGCCAGCAGATAATCGTGACCGAGGCGCGGCGGCTCTCGTTGGAGAACGCCCCTCGCGCCCCCCGTGTGATGGAGCTGAGGCTCCGCTCGGAGGACTTCAACCAGCAGACGAGCGACAGGCTCTCGCGGACGCTGCGCCGCCACCCCGGCCCCGTGCCCGTGGTGCTCTTCCTCGCGCATGCCGACGGCAGGAAGCTTCGCGCGGAGCTGCCGACGACGGTCGACGGGGACTCCCCCGACCTCGCCGCCGAGCTCGAGTCCTTCCTGGGCATCGGCGCCGTCCCCGCCCGGGACGCTGTCGCGCACTGAGCGTGCCTCGGGGGCTGCGTCCTGCCCGCCCGTTACTGTGTTCGCGCTCTCACTGTCATCCCGAGCCTGCCGAGGGATCCTCGACCGCGCCCGCGGTCGACCGCAGGTCGAGGGGCCCCCTGACCTACCGTTGGACACTGCGTGTCCAAAGATTCCTCGGCGGGGCCCGGAATGACAGTGGGGTGTGAACCGTACCCCGCCCTCTGCCTTTCGGGCCTTTCGGGCCTTTCGAGGCATGGGGGCTTTTGAAATCTGCGGGTTTCCAGTAGAATTGCAAAGCTGTGCATTTCGCATGGGCGGGCCGTCGTGTCCGCAGAGACACTACCACCATTTGTATGTTCGGAGAGGAGAGGGCTTCATGGCACAGATGCTTGCTTGGCTGGCACCGGTTGCGTCGGTCATCGGATTGGGGGTGGCGGCCTATCTTGCGTTCTGGGTCCTCAAGCAGGATCCGGGCAACGAGAGGATGCAGCACCTCTCCGGCCTCGTGCAGAAGGGGGCGCAGGCGTTCTTGTTCGCGGAGTACCGCGCACTCATCATATTCGCGCTCGTCGTCGCCGTGATCCTCGGGTTCGCCATCAACCCCTTGACGGCCTGCGCCTTCCTGACCGGCGGGCTTCTCTCCGTCGTCGCCGGCTACATCGGCATGTACGTCGCGACCCGTGCGAACACGCGCACCACCCAGGCCGCCACGAAGGGGATAGCCGGCGCGCTGCGCGTGGCCTACCGTTCCGGCATCATGATGGGCCTCGTGGTCGCCACGCTCGGCCTGATGGGCCTGTCGTTGTGGGCCATCTTCTTCCTCGTCTTCCATGAGCACCCCGAGCCCGAGATCGTCGACGGCTTCGTCATGGGCGCCTCGTCCATCGCGCTGTTCGCCCGCGTCGGCGGCGGCATCTACACGAAGGCGGCCGACGTCGGCGCCGACCTCGTCGGCAAGGTCGAGGCCGGGATTCCCGAGGACGACCCCCGCAACCCCGGCGTCATCGCCGACAACGTGGGGGACAACGTCGGCGACGTCGCGGGCATGGGCGCCGACCTCTACGAGTCCTATGCCGGCGCCATCCTCGCCCCCATGGTGCTCGCGGTCGCCATGACCGCATCGGGCGCCATCAGCGGCATCGACGCGGTCATCGCGCTCGTGCTGCCGCTCGTGCTCTCTGCGGGCGGCATCATCGCCTCCATCATCGGGCTCTTCGCCGTCAACACCAACGACAGCTCCAAGATACACAAGGCGCTTGATCGGGGCACCTTCCTCACCTCGGGCATCGTCTTCGCCCTCATCCTCGTCTCCGTGGTCGTCTGGCAGATGTACTCCGACCGCAGCACCCTCTGGCTCTTCGGCTCCGCCGCCGCAGGCCTTGCAGCGGGGCTTGCCATCGGCAAGATAACCGAGTACTACACCTCGTACCACAACAAGCCTGTCCAGAAGATCGCCAAGGCCTCCGAGAGCGGCTCTGCGACCAATATTATCGAGGGCCTGTCCACCGGCATGCTCTCGACGGTGCTGCCGACCCTCGTGCTGATAGCCGCCGTGGCCGTCGCCTATGTCTGCGGCATGCAGGCAGGCGGCGCCGATGCCGCCGTGCAGTTCGGGGTCTACGGCATCGGGCTGTCTGCGCTCGGCATGCTCACCACCACCGCGACGACGGTCGGCGTGGACGCCTACGGGCCCGTCGCCGACAACGCCGGCGGCATCGCCGAGATGGCCGGCCTTCCGCCCGAGATCCGCGAGCGCACCGACCAGCTCGACAGCGTGGGCAACACCACGGCGGCCGTCGCCAAGGGCTTCGCGGTCTCCTCGGCCGCGCTGACCGCACTCGCGCTGTTCGTGGCCTTCAAGACCAACCTCGACGCCGGCCTCGTCGCCGACCCCGACCTTGTGCCGATGTCGATATCGCTCGACAACCCCTTCGTCATCGTCGGCGTCGTCATCGGCGCGATGATGCCCTTCTTCTTCGGTGCCATGACCATGGGCGCGGTCAGCCGTGCCGCCAACGCCATGATCATCGAGATACGCAGGCAGTTCCGCGAGATCAAGGGCCTGCTCGCAGGGGATCCCGAGGTCGAGCCGGATACCGAGGCCTGCGTCCGCATCTCCACCCAGGCGGCCTTGAGGGAGATGATGCTTCCGGGCATCCTCGCCGTCGTCATCCCGGTGGTGCTCGGCATCCTCGACGTGAACATCCTCGCGGGCTTTCTGATCGGCGTGCTGGCCTGCGGCTTCTTGATGAGTGTGTACATGGCGAACACCGGCGGCGCCTGGGACAACGCCAAGAAGTACATTGAGACGGGCGCGCACGGCGGCAAGGGCTCGGACGCCCACAAGGCGGCCGTCGTCGGCGACACGGTCGGCGACCCCTTCAAGGACACCTCGGGGCCGTCCATCAACATCCTTATCAAGGTGGTGACCGTCGTCTCGCTCGTCTTCGTCCCCTTCTTCCTCACCCTGCACGGAGGCTTCCTGCACGGGCTGCTGTAAGCGGCGTTGGACTGCGGCAGGCGGGGGCAGTGGCATTCGGAGACGATGACATACGGCAGGTCCGCGAGGCGACCGACATCGTCATGCTCATCAGCGAGCGCGTCGTCTTAAAGCAGCGTGGGCGCGACTTCTGGGGCTGCTGCCCCTTCCATAACGAGAAGACCCCTTCCTTCAAGGTGGATCCCGTCTCGCAGTTCTACCACTGCTTCGGCTGCGGCGAGGGAGGGGACGTCTTCAAGTTCCTCATGAGGATGGACGGCATCGACTTCCCCGATGCCGTGCTCTCGCTTGCGCGGCGCGCCAACATCGAGCTCTTCGAGGACAAGGGCACCCACGCGCATGGCAGGAAGGTGCGCCTGCTCGCCGTGTGTGCGGAGACCGCGTCCTTCTATCACCTCCAACTCAAGCGCATGAGGAGCGACTTCGCCGCCGCCGCGCGCTCCTATCTTGCCGGACGCTCGCTCGGAGGCGACGTCCCGGCCATGTGGCAGCTCGGCTTCGCCCCCGGCAGCAACATGCTGTCGCGCCATCTTTTGCAGAAGGGCTTCATGCGCGACGAGCTCGTCGAGGCGAACGTCGCCGTCTACTCGGAGGGGGGCCCCCGCGAGCCGCGCGACCGCTTCTACAACCGCATCATCTTCCCCATCAGCGACCTGCAAGGCAGGCCCATCGCCTTCGGAGGCCGCGTCATCGGCGCAGGCGAGCCTAAGTACCTCAACAGCTCCGACACGCCGCTGTTCCGCAAGCGCAACAACCTCTACGCCATCGACCGGGCGCGGGCACAGATAACCTCGGGGGGCTTTGCCGTCGTCGTCGAGGGCTATACCGACGTCATCGCCATGCACCGCGCGGGCTTTGCCAACGCTGTGGCGACGCTGGGCACCGCGCTCACGCCCGAGCACCTCAAACTGCTGGTGCGCTTCACCACACGGGTGGTGCTGCTTTTCGATGGGGACAAGGCCGGGCTGCGTGCGGCCGACCGCGCGAGCGACCTCATCGCCACGATGGCCCCGGCCGAGGGCGGGCGCAGGGCCGACCTGTTCGTCGCGGTCCTGCCCAAGGCGATGGATCCGGCGGACTTCTGCGAGCAGGAGGGCACAGAGGCGATGCGGGCGGTGCTCGATGCGGCCGTCCCCCTGCTGCGCTTCTCGCTCGACCGCAGGCTTGCGCGATGGGACCTCACGCAGCCCGAGCAGCGGGCCCGTGCGCTCGATGACGTGGTGTCGCTCCTGGTGCCCGTGAAGGGCACGCTGATAGCCGCAGACTACCTCAACTACCTGGCGGACGTTTTCGGGACCGAGTACCAGGTCGTCGCCTCGGCGCTCGGGAGGGCACGGCCGCTTCCGGTACCGCGCACGACGGCGGGCACGGGCATCGGCGGCGCCGCGGGCGCGGGGGACGCGGGGGCGAGTGTGGGGGCGGCCCCGGCGGGCGTGGGTGCAGGTGCGGATGCGGGTGTGGGGGCGGATGCGGCGGCCCAGGCGGCCCAGGCGGCAGGCATGGGCGGAGGGGGCGGCACCGCCGCCGCGCCCGCCGAGATGCCCGACAGGGCCGTGGCGCTGGAGCGCGAGCTGCTGCTCCTCTACATCGAGCAGCCCGAGGTGCGCGAGCGCCTCCGCGAGGCCTTCGGGCGCATCGTCTGGAGCGACGCGCGGCACGGCTCCATCGCAGAGGCCCTGCTCGGCTCCTCCCCCGAAGATTCCCCCGACGCGCTGTTCTCCCTGCTGGCCGTCCGCATCCCCGACGTCGCAGACGTGCTCTCCGGGGCGCGCCTCTCGGAGTTCACGGGCGCGTCCCCAAGCCGGACGGCGGGGATGCTCATGTTCAACATCAGGGAGGGCCAGCTCAAGCGCAGCATCCTTGCCGAGAACGCACGCCTGCGCCAGCTCGCAGACGGCCCCGAGCGCGACGCGCTCTTCCAGCATATAGCCGAGATGCAACGCGACCTGACCGAGCTGCGCAAGCGCTACCGGGTGGAGTAGGGAGCGGCCTCTGGGCCGAGGGCTACTGTGAGGGTGCCTTGAAGTCCAGGGGGCCGTACAGCGACGTGTCCAGGCCAGAGAGGCATGCCCACTCGCGGTCGCCGTACATGAAGTGCCAGTACTCGGCGAAGAACGGCATGAAGCCCGCCTCGGTCATCACCTGGTACAGGAGCATCCGGTTGGACATCTGCTCGGCGGTTACGCCTTCGCCGAAGGTCTTGATGAGGGAACCCGAAGCGGTGAAGTCGTCGAGACCGACGCCCATGTCCAGAGGCTGGTCGCCGCGCCCTATGGTGACGTCCACACAGCCGCCGGTGATGTGGCCGGCGACCTTTGGGTCGGCCGCGTGGCGGTCGGCCTCTTCCTCGACCTGCTCCTGCGACCAGTCGGGGTGCTCCTGCCTGACGTTGTCCAAGGAGGTGTTCCAGTACCTCTCCTGCACGGCAGGCGCCCGGTAGCCATAGCCGACGATGAGGTTGAGGCCCGCGAGCCGGAGCCTCGAGTTGGCGTCCGCCAGCATCCGGGCCACCTCTTCGCGCACGTAGATGTCGTCTCCGGTGACGTCCGCCATGTCGGGCAGGGCCGGTTGCATCACGATGGCGGGGTCGTAGCTGTCGGCCTTGACCATGGCCTCGCCGTTGTCGGCCTCGGCGACGCCGAGGCGCCGCTCACGTGTCGCCACGGTGCGCTGCAACATGTTGGCCTCTTGGACGGCAGCGTCGGGTGCGCCCGATGCGTCGGGCGCAGGCTGGGGCACCGTCTGGGGCGTCTCGACGGCGGGAGCCGTGCAGCCGGTGCCGACGGACACGAGCGCCAGCACCGCCACCAGCGCAACGAGGGAAGTTCCGATTGCGTGCTTGTGCGCCAAATGGCTCACCGCTTTCGATTTGGTTGCTGCCCTATGCATGGTATGCCCTTCCTCACACGTACAAAAAGCAAGCATAGCATAACCCTGAAGTCCAAGCGGCAAGGGTTACCCCTTGCACCCCTGTCATTCCGAGCGCAGCGAAGGTCCCTCTCTACGCTCAGGATAAACTCCGCCGAGGAATCCTCGGTCGCGAAGCGACCGACTGCGCTCGGGGAATCCCTTGGCCGGTGACAAGGGTGGCAAGGGGGACGGTACGATTTTGTCAACATTTGGTCGTGGCGCCCCTGCTGTTGACAAAATCGTACCGTCCCCCTTGCCACGCAATGTCTCTGTAAAGAAGCTCCTTTTGCATGTCGGCATTGTGCCATACCCGAAGAAACGCCCGATGCGTAGGCCAACTACGGCACCCCTGTCCTTGCCCATTGGTTACTGTACGCACACCCACTGTCATCCCGAGCCTGTCGAGGGATCCTCGACCGCGTCAGCGGTCGACCGCAGATCGAAGGGTTCCCCTGACCTGCCGTTGGACCCTGCGGGTCCCAAGATTCCTCGGCGGAGTTTATCCTGAGCGCAGAGAAGGACCTTCGCTGCGCTCGGAATGACAGTGGGGGGCGAGTAGCCCTTGGCATTCATACGGCGCCCCTCAAGCCGGATAGGTGGCTTGTATAACTATACAAGTAGTACTAGAATACATATGACAGTCACGCACTCAATGATTTGGAGCCGCCATGCAGGAGCTCACCGTCGCGGAGGTCAGGGCCGAGTTCTCGGAGATACTCAGTGAGGTGCAGAAGGGCAGGTCCTTCGGCGTGGTCTATGGCCGCAGGCGGACGCCCGTCGCCAAGATCGTGCCTTACGACGAGCCGACGGAGATAAGGCTCGGGGTGCTTGCGGGCGTCGGTCGCATCGAGGTCGGCCCGGACTGGGAGATGACGAGCGCAGAGATGCTCGGCCAGTGAGGTGCCTGCTGGACACCCACGCCCTGATATGGGCCCTGCAGGAGCCGGGCATGCTCTCGAAGAGGGCGACCGGCGCCCTGATGTCGCCGGAGTCGACCGTCTTCGTCAGCATCGTGAGCCTCTGGGAGATCGCGCTCAAGGCCTCGGTCGGCAAGGCCGCGCTGGTGTCCCTGGGCATCGAGCAGCTGCCGGGCGCGGTTGCGCAGATGGGCGCCAAGCGCCTTGCGCTCGACGAGCGCGCCTGCGTCAAGCTGGCCACGCTGCCCTTCCGCAGCGGCCACAGCGACCCCTTCGACCGGATGATAGTCTCCCAGGCCATCGTCAGCTCGCTGACGCTGATCGGCAGAGACGAACGCATGGCCGCCTACTGCGAGGACGGCTTGGATCTGCTGTGGCGTTGACGTGTCCGCCCGCACACCCAGATGAAACGGAGAAGTGAGACTATGCTGGACAAGCAGGGTGCATTCGTCTTGGTGCACGATGAGCTGGTCAAATACTATGAGGGAACCGAGAATCCCTACGTCGGGCTGGTTCTGGCGGACATGACCCCTGAGGTATACAAGGACGAGAGCGGACGGGACTGCTTCGGCTCGCTTGATCCGGCGCTGTTCGATGAGTGGGGCAGGGCATGGGATCAAACCGTAGGAGACGGTAAAAAGGGTTCCAACGGGCAGATTCTCGGGCTTGCCACACCCATCCTCGAATACTATTCAGGCGAAGTGGGCTACGACCTGAAGGGCGCCCAGGATTTCTTGGAGGACTCGTTAGGGGCCGAGCAATGACATGCGTGCAGAAATCCTGCCAGTCAGAGGCAGAAGCCCTCATACAGCGGCAGATAGGCCCGGTTTCCTTCTGCCTTCATCTGTCTGGACTGCAAGCCGCTGCGCTTCGTGACGACCGTCCGCCACAAGGTATTTGATCAGGCTGCGCGCCAAGGGGGAACAGCTGCCCCGCATCAAAGGCGATGAGGGTGTCGCGTCTGTGCAGTCTCGCGCTCGCGGAAAATTGCTGAGAGCCAAGGCCCTATCCGCGCCACCTCCAAACTTGCCGTCTCGAAGTGCAGGCGCGTTGACGCGGCTCTCATACACATTATAAGATGTTTTCTCTTTTGCAGTAGCGATACATCTCACCGTTGATAAACTCGCTGCCTGAGTCGCTGCCCGTTCCCTTAATCTCAAGGGGCATACGCGCTCTTGTCTCTTTGGCTTCGGCAAACACATGTTTTTCTGCCTTGTTAAAACACGCACGCTGCTCAGACCAGGTAGTTGCCATGTCGGTAACATCAAGTGTGACCGAATGCTGGCCGCGTGTCGCTGTTGCGCAGTGTGCCGCCGTACCTGTTTCCACAAAGCCGGGCGCCCCCTCATCCCAGTCGGTGCCTGTACGGATGGGGACATTGGATTTCAACAGGCTACCGGGCTTGGTGGTGGCCCGCCCTTTAAGGCACAGCTCCTTCTTCTCACAGGCAAGAAGGCGGTCGATGGCGGAAGCCGACATACGACGGAGCTTGGCCTCGACATCGCAGGCAAGCACAGGCTCACCTGTGCGACACATCGCATCTGAGGCATCGTTCATA
>JAISGJ010000227.1 GCA_031263105.1 Coriobacteriales bacterium | reverse complement strand
CGGGGCGGCAGCGGGGCAGTGGGGGGTCGGGGCGGCAGTGGGGGCCGGGGCGGCAGCGGGGCAGTGGGGGGTCGGGGCGGCAGTGGGGGGCGGGGCGGCAGCGGGGCAGTGGGGGGCGGGGCGGCAGTGGGGGCGTGGGCGGTAACCGTGCCCCGTCCGCCCACGCCCTCGGGCCCGTCCGCCCACGCCCTCGGGCCCGTCCGCCCACGCCCCTCTCCCTACCTTTTACCGGCGCACTTTTCAGGCGTTTCCCGATAAAACCACCGCTTGCCGACCATCTTCCCACTTCCTCGGGCAACCTAGGTTCGCCCCTGTCCTCCTTGGGTACCATTCAGTCAGGTTCGCTCTTCACAGCTCCCCTGGCCAAAGGGGAGGCAGCGGGCATTTCAAGGGGTTCTGTCGGACAGGCACTGACTCTCGTGCGCATACGCGCCTGTCTTGTCCCGTCTGCTCTATCTCATTAAGTAACGATGGAGGGAGCGTGTGTGGCTGCTCTGTCTTTGACGATTATAGGGTTCTTGGTTCTGTTCCCTCTCCTTGCAGCGGGTTTGCTGCTCGTGGTTCGCAATGACCGGGGGCGCACCGTCGTAGTCATAGGCTCGGCGCTCCTTGTCATGCTCGGCACCGTCTGGCTGGCGGCGAACTACCTTGTCGGGGTCTTTTGGAGCGGGTCCGTCGACGGCGCGGTCGTCAACGGGGAGACCGTCACCTGGCTCACCGTGCTCGTCGACGTGGCCGTCGGGGCCTATATAGTGGCGAAGAGCATCCGGTACCGGAGGGTCGTCGCAGGGGTGCTCGCCGTCTCCCAGGTGGTGCTCCTCCTGATATTCGAGTTCACGCTCGGACACGCGATACCCGTCGAGAGCGACTTTGCCATCGACGGGCTCTCCGTCATCATGGCGCTCGTCATCGGCATCGTCGGCGGCGGCATCTGCATCTACGCCCTCGGCTACATGAGGGACTTCCACGCGCACGCTGAAGGGCATCTGGGGAGGCAAGCGGGCGACGCGGCCCCGGCGGCCGTCCCTGGCGGCGCCCCGGCGGCTTCCGCCCCCGACGCGGCCTCCACCGCGCCCGGCGCACCCGCTGCGCCCGGCGCACCCGGCGCGGCCCAGGACCGCCGCCCGGTCTTCTTCTCCCTCATGTTCCTCTTCCTCTCGGCGATGTTCGGCATCGTCTTCTTCAACAACCTCGGGTGGCTGCTCTGCGCCTGGGAGGTCACGACCGTGTGCTCGTTCGCCCTCATCGGGTACACCCGCAGCCAAGAGGCCATCGACAACTCGTTCCGGCAGATCGTCATGAACCTGGCAGGCGGGCTCGCCTTCGCGGTCGCCCTGTTCTTCCTGGGGAGCCAGGGCATCCTCGAGCTCGACCAGCTCATCGGCACGGGGGGCGTGGGGATGCTGGCGCTGCCTGTCGCGCTCATCGCCTTCGCAGCCATGACCAAGGCGGCGCAGGTGCCCTTCCAGAGCTGGCTGCTCGGTGCGATGGTGGCGCCGACCCCCACGTCCGCGCTGCTCCACTCCTCGACCATGGTCAAGGCGGGCGTGTTTTTGCTCATCAAGCTCGCGCCGTGCCTCGGCTGGAGCACGAACGGCATCATGGTCATGTTCGTCGGCGCGCTGACCTTCCTCTTCTGCTCGGCCGTCGCCATATCGCAGTCCAACGCCAAGCGGGTGCTCGCCTATTCGACCGTCGCGAACCTCGGCCTCATCGTCACCTGCGCCGGCGTCGGCACGCCCGAGGCGGTCTGGGCCGCCATCTTCCTGCTCGTCTTCCACGCGGTGGCGAAGTCCCTGCTCTTCCTCTGCGTCGGCACCGCCGAGCACCGCATCGAAAGCCGCGACATCGAGGACATGGACAACCTGTTCGTCCGCATGCCCGTGCTGGCGCGGTTCATGGCCCTCGGCATCCTGGTCATGTTCGCGGCGCCCTTCGGCATGCTCATCTCCAAATGGGCCACCATCGTCTCCCTCGTGGAGACCGACAACTTCGTCCTGCTCGTCATCCTCGCCTTCGGCTCGGCGCTGACCTTCATGTTCTGGGCGAAGTGGCTCGGCAAGCTGCTCTCCGTCGCGCAACAGGGCAAGCGTGACGAAGAGGGGGAGAGCATCGGGGAGAAGGCCGGGGAGAAGGCCGTCCACCGCTCGGAGTGGTCGGCCATCGCCCTCATGGCCGTCCTTGCCGTCGCCCTGAGCGCCACCTTCCCCTTCGTCTCCCAGTACGTGGTCGTGCCCTACCTCGTCATGCTCGAGGTGGGCGTCGCTCCCTTCGGCTTCGGGGCCTGGGACACAGGCGCGCTGGCGGCCATCGACTTCGACAACCTGCTCATCATGGCGCTTATCGTGCTCGCGACCGTGACCGTGCTCGCCCTGCTCTTCAGGCGACCGAGGAGGCCCAAGGGCCGCACGGTCCCCATCTACCTGGGGGGCGTCGGCCTGGACTTCGAGAAGCGCACCTACCGCAACGCGCTTTCGCAGGAGGGCGTGGCCTCGCAGCGCAACTGGTATATGGAGTCATGGTTCGGCGAGGGGCGCCTGACCATGGTGATGAACACCATGTGCGTCACCGTCCTGCTGTTCGGCACGGTGTGCGCCGCACTGGGCCTTTGGGGGTGGTCGCTGTGACCGCACTGTCCTTCGTCGTCGCGCTCGTCGCCTTTGCGGTGGCGGCACCCGTCCTCGGCTGCCTCATCGCCGGGCTCGACCGCATCGTCACCGCACGCCTGCAAGGGCGGGTCGGCCCTCCCCTGCTCCAGCCCCTCTACGACGTCCGCAAGCTGCTTGCGAAGGACGACGTCGCGGTCAACGCCTTCCAAGGCGTCTATGTCGCCATGTCGTTCGCCTTTACCCTCTTCGCGGGCGCCTTCTTCTTTGCGGGGGGCAACTTCCTCCTCGTGGTCTTCATCCTCATGCTCTCGACCCTGTTCTTCGTCGTGGCGGCCTACTCCACCCGCTCGCCCTTCGCCGAGGCAGGCGCCGAGCGCGAGATCGTCCAGGTCATGAGCTACGAACCCATGGTCATCCTCATGGCGGTCACCTTCTTCATGGCGACAAGGGCGCTCCTTGGCGTGGGCACCTTCGATGTGGGCGCGGTGCTTGCGCTCGACCGCCCGCTCGTCGTCGCGCTGCCCTTCGTCTTCGTGGGGCTGCTGTTCATCCTCACCATAAAACTGCGCAAGTCGCCCTTCGACCTCAGCTACACCCACCATGCCCACACCGAGCTCGTCAAGGGCATCTCCACCGAGATGACGGGGCGCACGCTGGCCCTCGTCGAGGTCACGCACTGGTGCGAGACCGTGCTCTTCCTCGGCTGGGTGGGCCTTTTCCTGGTGTGGGGAAGCTGGGTCGGCTGGCTGGTCGCCCTGCTCGGCGTCGTCCTCGTCTATCTGCTCGAGGTGCTCATCGACAACAACTTCGCACGCGTGAAGTGGCAGCTCATGCTGAAATCGAGCTGGGCAGTCACCCTCGTCTGCGTCGTGGCGAACCTGGTCATCCTCAAGATGGTCTTTATATAGGAGGCGATGGTCAATGTCATCGACGGCAAAATCTCCTTGGCTCATCCATTACGACGCCTCCAGCTGCAACGGCTGCGACATCGAGGTGCTCGCCTGCCTCACGCCGATGTATGACGCAGAGCGCTTCGGCGTCATCAACACGGGCAATCCCAAGCACGCCGACCTCTTCCTCGTGACCGGCTCGGTCAACGAGCGCAACATAGCGGTCGTGCGGCAGATCTACGAGCAGATGATAGAGCCGAAGGTCGTCATCGCCTGCGGCATCTGCGCCTGCTCGGGCGGCATCTTCAAGGAATGCTACAACACGCTCGGCGGGGTGGACGTCGCCATCCCCGTGGACGTGTACGCGCCCGGCTGCGCCGTCCGTCCCGAGGCCATCATAGACGCCGTCGTCGAAGGCCTGGGGGTGCTGGAGGAGAAGCGCTGCGCCCTCGCTGCCGGCAAGGACCTGGGCGTCACACTGGAGGCCTGCGTCACCGCCGCCGACAAGGTCGTCGATGGCCGGACCGTCCGCGCCGAGGCACTGCAGGCAACGGAAGGCGAACCCGATCATGCATAACGAGAAACCCCAGACCTTCATCGACATAGACCACCACGAGCTGGCCGCACGCGTCGAGGACTACGACAGGCGCGGCTGGCGCTTCGTCAACATCTGCGGCAGCACGGTGGAGGGGGGCGTCGAGCTCATCTACTCCTTCTCCGACGGCCTCCCCCTGGAGAACCTGCGCCTCACCATCGACAACGCGACCGAGATACCCTCGGTGTCCCACCGCTTCCCCAACGCGTTCTTCTTCGAGAACGAGACCCACGACCTGTTCGGGGTGCGCTTCCTGGACATCTCGATCGACTTCAACGGCGAGTTCTACACCGTCTCCGTCCCCACGCCGATGAACCCCCGCTCTGAGAAGGCGCGCGAAGCGTTACAGGCCGCAGGCGCAGACGCGGCTGCAGACGCGCCCGCAGCCGCAGACGAGGAGGTGTGACGATGGGCAAGAGAACCGTCATCCCCTTTGGGCCGCAGCACCCCGTCCTGCCCGAGCCCATGCACCTCGACCTCGTCATCGAGGACGAGCGGGTCGTCGAGGCCATCCCCCAGGTGGGCTTCATCCATCGCGGGCTCGAGAAGCTCGTCTCGAAGAAGGACTTCACGCAGTTCGTGCTCGTCGCCGAGCGCATCTGCGGCATCTGCGCCTTCGGCCACAGCCTCGGCTACTCCGAGACCGTAGAGGCCCTCATGGGCATCGAGGTGCCCAAGCGCGCCGAGTACCTGCGCGTCGTCTGGCACGAGCTCTCACGGATACACAGCCACCTGCTCTGGATGGGCCTTCTGGCGGACGCGTTCGGCTACGAGAACCTGTTCATGCAGTGCTGGCGCCTGCGCGAGCGCGTGCTCGACATATTCGAGGAGACGACCGGGGGGCGCGTCATCCTCACCGCCTGCAACGTGGGAGGCGTGGAGCAGGACATCGAGAACGGCGAGCTTGCGGGCATCGTGCAGCGCCTCGACGGCCTGCACTCCGAGTACGGCGAGCTGCTTGGGGCCTTCCTCAAAGACCGCTCGGTGAAAAGCCGCCTTGTGGGCGTGGGCTACCTCTCGAAGGACGACGCCTTCCGCTTCGGCTGCGTGGGCCCCTTCGGTCGCGCCTCGGGCCTCGCCAGCGACATCCGCTCCTTTGGCTTCGGCGCCTACGGCGACCTTGCGGACTTCCAGCCCGTCGTCTCCAACGACGGGGACGGCTACGCGCGCTGCGAGGTTCGCGCACTCGAGGTGATCCAGTCCATCGACATCATCAAGGAGATGGTCGACAAGATACCGGACGGCCCCTTCGGCCAGAAGGTCAAAGGCGTACCCGAGGCAGGCTCCTATGCCGCCTCGCGCCTCGAACAGCCGCGCGGCGAATGCTACTACTTCGCCAAGGGGAACGGCACCAAGTTCCTCGAGCGCTTCCGCATCCGCACCCCCACGTCGCAGAACGTCGCGGGCATGGTGCAGACGCTCCAAGGCTGCGACTTGGCTGACGTGCCGCTTAACGTGTTGACCATCGACCCCTGCATCAGCTGCACGGAGAGGTAGGCCGGACCATGGGCAGTTTCCATCTGATGAGGATGTCGCTTCGCAACCTGTTCAGGAAGCCGGCGACCAAGATGTACCCGGTCGTCCCGCCGGCCTACACGAGCAGGTCCAAGGGGCTGGTGTCCAACGACATAAAGGGCTGCATCCTCTGCAACGTCTGCCCGAGCCGCTGCCCCACCCACGCGATAACGGTGAACAAGCAGGACGAGACCTGGACCATCGACCGCTTCGCCTGCATCCAGTGCCTGAGCTGCGTGCGCAACTGCCCCACGAAATGCCTCACCATGGAGCCTGAGTACGCGAAGCCCTCCCGCGAGAAGAGCCTCGTGACCGTGCGAAAGCCCGAGCTGACCCCCGAGGAGAAGCTCGCCAAGGAGGCCGCCGAGCGAAAGAAGGCCGAGCGCATCGCCCAGGCCATGGCCGCCAAAGCCGCCCGCGACGCCGCCAAGGCCGAGGGGGAGGGCACCGGGGCCGAGGGCTGAGGGGGAGGGCGCCCGGTAGACAGGGTGGGTAGACAGAGGACGGTTCCCTGTCTACCGTTCACCCCGAGCCCCCACTGCCTCCCGAGCCCCACTGTCATCCCGAGCCTGCCGAGGGATCCTCGACCGCGCAAGCGGTCGACTGCGGCCAGAAGGCGCCTCGGCCCGCAGCCGGCTGCTTCGCGTTCCCTTTCCGGGCGCCCGGACCCAAGGATCCCTCGGCTGCGGGGGCTTCGCCCCGGAGTTTACCCTGAGCGTAGCCGAAGGGCTCGGGATGACAGTGGGGCTCGGGGCGGCAGCGAGGGCTCGGGAGACAGCGGGAACCCGGGGCGGCAGCGGGAGCGTGAGCCGTAGCGCGCGGCTGCGCCGCCTGTCGGCACAGGGCCGACATCTGCTCACCAGAATACCGAGGGGGCGAAGATGCCGATTTCGTCCTCCGCCTCCTCGCTATAGGGGTCGTCCGAGTAGTAGGAGGCGCGCGAGGAGCCGTTGTAGTAGGCGAACTGCGACCAGTAGGGGTCGGTGGAGCCGGAGGCCTCCCACCACTGGTGGCCCGCCGCGAAGCACGCCTCGAGGAGGGCGGCGGTGGCCTGGCCGTAGGTGACGGCACCGGTCTTGTTGAGCATGTACCTCGCGACCGTCGGCACGTCGGCCATCCTCACATGGTAGACCCTGTCCACCCACCAGCAGTAGGTGGCGTCGGGGTTGCCGCCGTAGAGTTCGGGGTAGACCCGCGCGAAGGCCCATGCCGCCTTGGCGTTCTTGTCGGCGGTGTAGTTGCGCTGGCAGTACAGCAGGGGCGACATGCCGGTCGCGGTCGTGTTGACGGTGCCGAAGCCCTGGCTGGAGCTCGTGCCGAAGTCGTCGCCCGCTATGACGGCGCTGGTGGCGGGGAGGCCGCGGGCGGCGAGCCAGTTGGACACGAGCGCGAAGTCGTTGGCCTGGTAGTTCGGGCTGATGCCCACGCCGGAGCTGTTCCTGCCGTCCGTGACGCCGGCGGGGTCGGTGAGCAGGGTGGTGTTGTAGATGACGGTGTCCACGCCCGCGAGCGCCCCTGTGGCGGTGGAGGGCACGATGCAGGCGGGGTTGGACTTGCGGATGTTCTCCACCCACATGACGATGCCGCCGTAGAAGGGGGTGCCGGAGTCGAAGGTGTCGGTGACGAAAGGCAGCGTGGCGCGGTAGCCGTAGCCTATCGTACCGTTGTTGGCGGCGTAGTTGACGACGGAGGTGGGGGGCGCGCCCGTGTCGTCGCCCACGAGCAGGCCCGAGGCCTGGGGGGTGAAGAAGTAGCCCACGCCATTCTGGTCGATGGAGTAGAGGTAGGCGACGGTCTTCCTCTGGGCGTTGCCGAGGTCGATCTGGGACGCGACGTAGAGCAGGTTGCCGCGGATGGCCTTCTCGTAGTCCACGGCCGCTGCGACGGCGTCGTTGCCGTAGCGGGTCTCCTTGTCCTCGTGCACGGCCTTCAGGTTCTCGGCGGCCTCGGCGAGGCGGCCCATCGTGTAGACCTGGGTCCAGATGTTCGTGGCGTCGTTGCTCGTGAACGTGGGCTCGTAGCCCGGCTCGGCACCGCCCGCCAGGTAGTTATAGGTCACGGTCTGCGAGTTCGAGCCGTCCGGCAGCTCGTCCTGCCAGTTGGTGAGCTTGTTGGCACCGAAGATTATCTCGGGGTCGTACTCCAAGCCCGCGATGGTGGGGGCGCCCGTGCTCACGTTGTACTTGTTGCTCGCGGTCCCGTTGGAGTCGCCCCAGGAGCCGATGGGGTTGGACATCCAGGTGGTGGCGTGCGGGGGGGCCGGGGTCAGGGCGAGCGCTATGTCGTAGTACAGGTTCTGGTAGTAGAGGTTCGTCTCCTCGTTGACCGATGTGGCCCATATCGCGAGGCCCGCACCCCTCGCGGTGCTAAGCTGCATGGATGTCATGCCCGTGTACTGCGTGTTCGTGAAGGGCGACCCCAGCGTGAAGTCGAAGTTCGTGTTGCTGATACCCAAGAAGTCCGGCCCCGCGCTGCCGTCGCGCACGCCGTAGGTCGTGAGGAGGTCGGGGCCGTTGGAGGTGCAGGAGAGGAGAACCCCGTCGGAACCGAAGGAGTAGGTGAAGCCGCCGAGCGACATCGGGCCTGTGACTGCGGAGTACTTGGGGCCTGCTGAGGCCCAGTTCGCCGTGTGGCGGAAGTAGTGTTCGGAGCCGCCTATGGTCCGCCAGCCTGACAGCGCCGCCCCGCTGGCGTTGAAGTAGTACCAGTGCCCGCCGGAGCCTGTGCTGTGGTACTGCCCGTCCTCGCCCGCGTAGTACGTGCCGCCTACGTACTGCTTGCCGGTGACCATGCTGTACTCCGGGCCCGGGCTCGGGAGGCCGTTGCCTGTCCGGAAGCAGTAGGTGGAGCCGTCGATCACCTGCAGGCCGGCCAGGGGCTGCCCGAGCTCGTCCACGTAGTAGCGGCGACCCGAGATGTCGAGCCAGCCCGTCTCGGCATCCGCCACGTCGCCGTGCTGGTAGAGCAGCCGCGTCAGGGGCGTGCGCACCAGCTCCATCGGGTGGACGGCGTCGCCGACGCCGGGGATGCTGTACTCCTCGGTGTTCAGGTCGATGCCGTAGCAGTCCAGGAAGCCCGCCCACACCAGCTTCGAGCAGTAGAAGGTGTCGCGCGAGGCGGTGTCGAAGAACTCTATCGAGTAGGGCTTTCCGAGGTGGCCGTGGCACCAGTCGGCGACGGCCGCCTCCTCCTCCTCGTCCGTCCCTATGACGTCGACGACGAAGCAGGTGGCGTGGCGGTGGTTCCAGTCGTTGTCCTCCAGGACGACGCCGGTGCCTTCGCCCACGGCGCCCGACGAGCTGCCCCCTGCCGAGCTGCCGCCCGACGAGCCCGAGCCCGAGGACGCGCCGCCCATGGCGGTGATGGCCTTGTTGTATTGCTTGTCATACGTCATCGCCGCATGCCCGGTGGGCAGCCACCCGAACGCCCCGTCGTCGGTCACGAGCACCCTGCCCTTGACGAAGTCGTCCTCGATCGGGTACGTGCCGACGAACGGCCCGTCGTACTGGTAGTCGGGGTCCCCCGGCACCGGCCCGGAGCCGCCCAGCACCGTCAGGCCGTCGGACGGGGCCGTCGCGCCGCCCTCCTGCGCGGCGCCGACGTCGGCGCCCTGGTCGTGCAGCCAGTCCGCGCTCTCCCCGAACAGCAGCTCCTGCACGCGGGCGATGTGGTCCTTCTCCTTCCGGGTGAGCTCCCTGCCCTGCTCGTCGGCGAGCTCGAACATCACGACCCCCTTGTAGTACGCCGCCGCCGTCTCGATGTCCTCCTCGGTGGCCGTGGCGAGGGCATCGTCGATGCCCGGGGCGTTGCCGCTGTAGTGCTCGCCCACATGCTCGAGGAAGTAGCGCCCGTCGAGGCCGAGGAGCCAGTCGTCGTATGCGTCCGCGTCCCCCTTGTCGGG
This sequence comes from Coriobacteriales bacterium, assembly GCA_031263105.1. GTDB lineage: Bacteria > Actinomycetota > Coriobacteriia > Coriobacteriales > UBA8131 > JAISGJ01. Next base: position 1,720 of record JAISGJ010000227.1, on the reverse strand, counting down.
GGGCTGCGCGGGCGCCTCTTCGGCAGGGCCGGCGGCCCCTTGCCCCTCTGCGGCCTCGGGCTCCTGTCCCTCGGGTGCCTGCCCTTCGGGCACCTGTCGCTCGGACGCCTGTTGCGCGGGCGACTGTTGCTCGGGGACCTGCCCGTCCGCCACGGCAGGCGCATCGCCCTGCGCCAAAAGCACTGCGGCGCCTACGGCGCAGGCGAGCACGGCGAGCACGGCCGCCGTGAGCAGGCGCGCCCTTCCCTTGCCGGCCCCGCCCCTCGGCCCTCCCTGCGTCTTCCCGCCTCCCGTCCTGGCATGCCTGCCCGCGCCCGTGCCCTGCCCTTGCCGCTCGTCCATCCTCGTCTCCTCTCCGTCATCTTTCCGCGAACAGGCCGGTGAGGTAGTAGCGCCCGGGCCTGTCCTTCTCCGAGTTTTCCAGGAACACCTTCCCCGTCTCCGTGAGGCCCCCCTCGGCGACGTCGAAGGCGACGAGCGCCATCGCCATGCGGCCGGTGCCGTTCACGTCGTCGTCGTAGCCTGCGACGTAGAGCGCGTCGCCGACGACGAGCAGGTGCTTGGGCTCGAACGACAGGGGCTGCTCCGCCACGGTCTCCCCGCTCCTGGCATCGACGGCCAGCACCTTGTTGCGCGGGCCGCCCGAGACGTTGGCGCTGCCCAGCACGAACAGCGTGTCGGCATGTGCGGCAATGCGACCGAGGCGCATGCCTCTGGCCTCCGTGACCTGATGCATCTGGCCGCCTTCAGGGGAGTAGTAGTTGAGGTGCCACACTATGTCCGCCCATTCGATGTCATCAGTGTCCTGTGTCATGACGAAATACAGCCTGTCGTCTATGAAGCCTGTCACTTGAGGAACTTTGGAAACACTTCCGAAGTCGATGGAGTCCAACAGCTCCAGGTCTTCACTGAGCGTGAGGAGGAATGACTGGTCCTTCTTTCCGGGGATGAAGTCGTTGAACGCATAGACTTTCTCACCATACGCAAGCGGATATAGCAGCCCGGGGTACTCCGCCTGCACCCTCTCGCCCGTCCGCCTGTCGACCCTGGCGATCGGTGCGCTCAAGTTGAGGTTCCGCGTGGCGTAGACGTAGCGCTCCGTGGCCGTGCAGCCCTTCAGGGCGCTGATGCCCGTGTCGTACTCGCGCACCCTGCCGGTGAGCGTGTCGATCCCCACCACCGTCGTGGAGGTGCGGAATCCCTCGACCCCCTGGTTGCAGAGGAGGACCTCGCCGCCCGAGCGCTCGGGCCTGCCCCAGCTGTTCTCCAGGGTCGAGTAGGGGTACTCCAGCTTCGCCACGAGGTCAAGGGCACCGTCGTAGCACTCGATGTAGGTGGATATGTTCGAGACGTTCGACTTGACCACGGCAACGGCGTAGTCGCCGGGGAAGCCGACCCCGTCCTTCGCGCCGCTTACGAGGCTCGAGAACCGGCAGCCGGAGGCCCCCAGGAGCGGCACGGCCAGCAGCGGCGCCAGCACGGCCAGCGCCTCCCTGCGCGAGCAGGGCCTCCCCCCGGCGGGGGCGCGGCCCGCCGCCCCGGCCTGCTCGCCCGCACCCGTATGCCCCTTCGCGCCTGCGTGCTCCCTCATGCGCCCGTCCTTTCCCGTTGTCGCCGTCCGAGGATAATCATGTTAGCTACTCAGTATGGGATTTACCTCGGGTGAATGCAACCCGCCCGCCGGGGAGACCTCTGCGCGCGAAGTGAACACGCCCCCCCC
>JAISGJ010000193.1 GCA_031263105.1 Coriobacteriales bacterium | reverse complement strand
GGGCCCCCGCTGCCGCCCCGGGCCCCCGCTGCCGCCCCGGGCCCCGCTGCCATCCCGGGCCCCGCTGTCATCCCGGGCCCCACTGTCATCCCGAGCCTGCCGAGGGATCCTCGACCGCGTCAGCGGTCGACTGCAGGCAGAGGCACCTCTCGACCTACCGTTGGTCGCTTCGCGTTCCGTGGGCCTGTCGGTTCCATGGGCTCACCCGCTCAGGGGCCCATACGCTCAGGGGCTCACCCGCTGCTTCGCAGCTTCGCCCGGAAACAGCACACCGTGCTGTTTCCCAACGCAGCTTCGCCCGGAAACAGCCCACTGGGCTGTTTCCCAGTCCACTGGACTGTCGCGCCATCCCACTGGGCTGTTTCCCAGTCCACTGGACTGTCGCGCCATTCTCGCTGAAAACGCGACGCGTTTTCCGGGCGCTCGAACCCAAGGATCCCTCGGCTTCGCTCGGGATGACAGTGGGGGCTCGGGATGACAGTGGGGGCCCGGGGCGGCAGTGGGGGCCCGGGATGACAGTGGGGGCCCGGGGCGGCAGCGGGGGGCCGGGGCGGCAGCGGGGGCCCGGGGCGGCAGCGGGGGCCCGGGGCGGCAGTGGGGGCTCGGGATGACAGTGGGGGTCTGAACAGTAACTTACCGTCTCGCTCGCGCCATAAAAGCGAAATGCATCTGTCGTCATGACAGACGAGAATATGGTAGAGTTTCATCTGTTCTTTGTGTCTGACGACGGGTAAATTGACTCAGGGGCGGTTGTAAGTGTATGGGCAAACAATTGAGCAGAAAGCAGATTGCCGAACAATACCGGCGAGTCGAACAGGAATACCGCGAACGACTGGAGGTTCGCACGAGTGCCTTCCAGGAACTCGACTCTCAACAACGGGCCTATAATCTGATCAAAAAGCAAATTGCCGATTTGTGGCTCGAGCGTTCGCAACTGGTCAACGAGCGGCAGCGCTACAAGACCATCGCCGGAAGCAAAAGCGGCATGTCTCCAAAGAAACGCAAAGAACTCAAGCGGTCGTTGGGTGGGATAGTTGCCATGAGACAAGAGGCAGCGCAGGGCGACGAGAGGATAGAGGCTATCGACCAGGAGTACAAGGGCCTGTTGCCGGAACGAGACGAGCTGGGCAGGCAACTGGGCCCGTTGCGAGAGACCTATTCAAAGGCCGAGAACGCACTGAAATCCTCGCGGCGGCTGTTGCGCCTGTATCGTTTCAAGGGCGCCGTTTTCGAGCAGCCGAGAATCGTCGGCATCCCGCCGGGCTTCCGTCAGGGCGCAGAGGTGGTTTTACGCAAGGACAGCACCGAAGCCGACATCTATTGGGGCGGCGACAAGTCCGTCGACAACAAGCGTCGAGATGGCCATGGGCATTACGCACTGGCGTTGAAGGACGATCGCGTCATTGCGGAGCACTATCGCTATCCATTGCCGAAGGTGGCTCGTTATATGGCCAAGCTTTACGATCGCTTCGCATGGACCGGCAAAGCATGAGTCTCGTCCCAGTGCATCTGTGGGTTTCAGACCATCCGGTGACAGATGCTTGTCGAAAAGGAGCGCGAAGCACGGTGTCTTGCAGTGCTTGAGAAGGAGCAGAACTTCCATCGGTTCGCCACGCTGCGCGAGAGCGCGGAGGGAGTCTACCGCTACGCAGCCAGCAGCGAGTTCGCCAAAGGGACGATCGTCCGGTGCCCGCTGGGCAAAGGCGTGGAGATGTGCTTCTTCGAGTACGACCTGGAGAAGAACACGCCCATGGGCGGCTTCGACTCCGAGGACGTGCTGGAGATATTCTACTGCATCGAGGGCACCGTCCGCTTGGATTACGCCGACAGCTCCTACCTCCTGACCGACAACATGATCGGCGTGTACGACTTCGACACCTGTCCGTGCTCGATCGTCTTCGAGTCCAGGCGCTTCGTCGGCATCAGCCTGCTGCTGGAGGGTGTGGCTGCGGATGAGACGGTCGGCCATTACATCGGAAAGGCCGGCATGAGCCTGGCAGAGATAAAGCGGCATGCGTCCCAGAAGAAGGAGATGCTCACCTGCTTCGCTAATCACGAGATACGCAAGGTGTTCCTCAGCATCGCCGAGAACCCCTTGGACTACGACATCGACTTTCTGCGCCTCAAGGCCATGGAGCTTCTCCTGATCAGCGGCAGGAGCCTGAGCTGCCTGATGACAGAGCAGGCGACGACGGGGCGGCGCAACTTTGACCTGCGGGCCTTTGAAGTGGCGACCCGCTACATGGCAGACAATATGTCGGATGCAATCGCCATCGGGCAGATCGCCCGCGCAGCAGGCGTCTCGACCACCAAGCTGCAGCGGCTGTTCTCCGACTTCTGCGGGCAGAGCGTCTATCGCCAGCTGCGTCTCATGCGCCTTGACAAGGCACGGCAGCTGCTGCGTCAGGGCAGGCTCTCCGTCACCGACGTCGCCGCCGCAGTGGGCTGGCAGAACCCCAGCAAGTTCTCGGTCGCCTTCAAACAGGAGTACGGCAGCACCCCTCGGCAGTTCCAGATGATGTCGTAAGCGGTGTGACCGGCAACCTTGACTCATTGCTCGTTTCATCGTAATCGTTTTCATTCAATTCTTCCCTTGGTCAAAGTTTTTCACGCACATGGTGGATTGGATTGGAACGTTTCCCTTTGGAGTTGCGAGGGGATGTAAGGGGCTCTAAACTAGGTTAGTTAGATATTTCTAACAGAAGGAAGGTTACAGGCTGTTTGTCGGCGTCCTGCGTTCAGGCCGCCCGCAAGCTGCTCGCTCGGTTCAGAGGCAGAAAGGAAATGCCATGGCACAGGCGGGAAACGAAGCTCGGAGCGGATTCCATGACGAGGCCCAGGGCGAGTTACAAGGCAGGTCCTCGGCCGGGCTCCAGGTCAAGGATCTGGTCATGGTCGGCATCTTCGGCGTCATCCTCTTCATCGTCACCATTGTCTCCATGACGCTGGCGGGGATCGTGCCCGCCACGTATCCGTTCCAATCCGCGATAGCGGCGCTCCTCGGTGCTCCTTTGTACTTTCTGCTGGTCTCGAAGGCGAACAAGCCCTTCGTGTCGCTTCTGGCCTTCGGTATCGTGGGCGTCATCTGGATGATTTGGGGCGGCTATACCTATGGTGCCGGGATGATAGTCGGTGCGGCCGTCTCGGAACTTGTCCTGATGAGGGGCGGATACAAGAGCGTGAGGCGGCTTACTGTTGCGTATCTGTGCATCATGTTGGGCAACTTCATCGGCGACCTCGGCGTCATCTATATCAACACCCAGCTTTATATCGATATGTCGCTTTCCGGCAGTGCAAGCGGGGCAAGTCAGGACTACGTGCTCGCCGTGGTGGACTCCGCCAAGGGACCCGTCGGCGTTGCCGCCTTTGCGGCCTGCTTTGTGATGTCCGTGCTGGGTGCGCTGCTTGCACGCCGCATCATGAGGAAGCACTTCCAAAAGGCCGGCATCATCTAGGGAGACGCAGATGCCGCTGGCCTTGGGTCTGACGGAGCCTTCGGGCCTGACGGAGCGCTAATGCTTCCGCTTGAGGCCATCGATACGCGGGCGAAGCTGCTGCACGTGGCCTTGACCGGCGTGCTCCTCTTCATCGTCAGGAGCCTCTGGGCCGGTGTCGCCTACATGGCGCTGCTCGCCCTGTTGTTCTGTCTTTGCGGCAGGCCGCTGTTCGCACTCAAGGCGGCAGCGGCATACGCGTTGGCGCTCGGTGCCAGCCAGCTCCTGTTGCTGGTGCCGTCCACTATGACGACCGTGCTCTCGATGCTGCTGTTCATGATTGCGCGCTTCGTCCCCCTGTCGGCACTCGTCATGCTGCTGCTCCAGACGACCGGGACAGGGCAGGTCATACAGGCCTTGGAGTCCTGGCGTGTGCCGCGCGTGGTGACGGTCCCTGTCTCCGTCATGTTCCGCTTTGCGCCGACTATCGGACAGGAGGTCGGGCATATCACGGATGCCTTGAGGATGCGCGGCCTGCGTCCCTCGCCTTGGGGCCTCGTCAGGGCGCCCGCCGCACTGCTGGAACATCTGTTCCTGCCACTTCTGATGCGTGCGACCAAGGTCTCCGAGGAACTGGCCGCCAGCGCCGTGGTGCGGGGGATCGAGAGTCCCGAGCCCCGCACCGTGCGCCTGCCGCTGCGCTGGCAGGGGAGGGACAGTGCCTACCTTGTGCTGGTGCTGGCGATGTTCGGTGCTGTGGTCGCACTGGACAAAGGAGTGCTCTCGCTTTGAACGCGGTCGAGCTGAAGGGGGTCGGCGTGAGGTACCAGGGTGCGGACGACCCCTGCATCCGTTGCCTTGACCTGACGGTTCCCACCGGGCAGGTCGTGGCGCTGTGCGGCGGGAGCGGCTGCGGGAAGACGACGGTCACGCGCGTGATCAACGGCCTGTTCCCGCACTTCTATGAGGGCACGCTCTCGGGCACGGTGACCCTGTGCGGCCGCGATGCCGCGCACATGGCCGCCTATGAGCGCGCACGGCTCGTGGGATCGGTGTTCCAAGACCCGCGCAGCCAGTTCTACACCACGACGACCACCGACGAGGTGGCCTTCGGCGCAGAGAACCTGGCAGTCGGCACCGATGCCGTGAACGCGCGTGTCGATGCCTTGTTCGAAGAGGAGGGCCTGCGTGCCCTCAAGGATCGCAGCATCTTCCGTCTTTCCAGCGGGGAGAAGCAGCAGGTCGCCATCGCCTCGATACGGGCCATGCAGCCAAGCGTCTATGTGTTCGACGAGCCCAGCGCGAACCTCGATAGGGTGGCCACAAGGGAGCTGGCAAACACCATCGCCGCCCTGAAGCGGCAGGGGAGGACCGTCATCGTCTCCGAGCACCGCCTCTCGTACCTGGCGGACCTGATTGACCGTATGGTTGTAATCGAGGGCGGCGAGGTAGTGCTGGATCTGACGGACGGAAGCTGGAGGAGCCTCAGCCGTTCGCAACGCGAACACTACGGGCTGCGCAGCTTCACCTTGGAGCAGGCGTCGGGCGACTCCTCTCCGTCCTCCTCGCTGCCATGCATATCCCTGCCCTTATCGCCAACGGCCCCCTCCGTGCAGCTGGAGAACCTCTGCGTCGGCTATCGGGGCGCACATCTGCTCAAAGGCATCTCCCTGCGTTTCTGTCCGGGAGAGATCGTCGGCATCGTGGGAAGGAACGGCGTGGGCAAGACCACCTTCGCCCGCACGATATGCGGCTTGGAACAACAGCTTTCCGGGAATATCCGTTTGAGCGGACGCAGGCAGGACCGCAGGCGGCGGCGCTGCGACCAGTGCGGGCTCGTCATGCAGGACGCGGACTACCAGTTGTTCGCCGAGAGCGCCCGCGACGAGCTTCTGTTGGGCCTGAAGGACACGGAGACAGCACGTCGTACCGCAGACACGCTGCTTGAGAAGCTGGGCCTCGCCGGTCTCGCCGACCGGCATCCCCAGTCGCTTTCCGGCGGGCAGAAGCAGCGCCTGACCATCGGTGCCTGCATCGCCAAAGGCGCGGACATCCTGTTCATGGACGAGCCGACCAGCGGCTTGGACGGCAGGAGCATGCGGCGGCTCTGCGTCCTTTTACGGGAGTTGTCCGCACAAGGAAAGACCGTCTTCGTGATCTCACACGACTACGAGTTCCTCGCCCATGCCGCCACGCGCATCCTGGGCTTTGCGGGCGGGGAGAGCATCGAGGACTTCCCCCTCGTCCCCTCCACATATCCGAGACTGAAGGCCCTGCTGCGTTCCTCAGCGTAACCGCACCTGCGTCTTCATGAAGCCACCTTCAAAAGGTTCGTCGAGACCTCTGCATAGTACGTCCCCTTTGAATGCGGCAGCCTCTTTGGGAAGAAGTGGTCCACCACCTCGAAGTCGTTGCAGGCGAATGAGTTGAGGGACGGGTGCCCTGTGGAGAGGGCCGCGCCCATTCCTCTACACAAATGCTGCATTGGATTGGAACGTTTCCCTTTGGAGTTGCGAGGGGACGGGAGGGGCCTTAAACTGGGTAGTTAGGAAATTCTAACTATACGTTCGCACGCAGTTCGACAGCGGGGGGCGTGAGGTTCAAAGGAGGCGCTATGGACGGGAAGCCGGCTGCGAGAGGCGGCGGAAGCAAGGTGGGGCTTGGCTACCTGATGGGCCTTGCCGGGAGGAACAGGCCGCTGCTCGCGCTCTCTGCGCTGCTCAGCGTCCTGTCGGGGCTGTGCGGCTTCGTGCCATACGTCATGGTGTACCAGGTGCTGCTGTTCCTGTTCGGCGGCAGTGCGGACGTCCAGGCGGCCTTGCAGTACGGCCTGGTCGCCGTCGTCGCGATCGTGCTGAGGGCCCTGTTCCAGACCCTTGCGCTGGGACTCTCGCACGTCGGCGCCTTCAACACGCTCTATTCGGTGCGCGCGCGCATCAGCCGCCATATCGGGAAGATACCCCTCGGCTTCTTCTCCGACCATACGTCCGGCGAGGTCAAGAAGGTCGTCATCGAGGACGTGGAGCGCATCGAGAAGTTCCTCGCGCATCAGGTCCCGGACGTGGTCGCGGCCGTCGTCGTGCCCATCGCCGTGTTCGTCTACCTGCTCACCATCCATGTGCCCATGGCGCTGGCCACGCTTGCGCCGCTGGTGCTGGGGTTCGTCATCCTGGGCGTCGCCCTGGCGCTCACCGGCAGGCAGATGGCTCCCTACCAGAAACTGTTGGAGCGGCTCAACTCATCCATCATGCAGTTCATGAACGGGATGCCGGTCATGAAGGCCTTCAACCTGACGACGGCCTCCTACCGGGAATACTCCGACACCGTGAGGCACTATGCCGCCTTCTGGAGGCGCGCCACCAAGTTGCAGGGCTACCCCTACGGCATCCTGGTCGCGCTCATCGAGAGCAGCATCCTGTTCATGCTGCCCATCGGCGGCATCCTCTTCCTCGACGGGTCGCTCGCTGCGGAGACCTTCGTCTTCTTCATGATCATGGGCCTCGTGTTCCTGACGGGGCTTTTGAACCTGGTCAACTTCGCGCAGCTCTTCGCGCAGATCACCGGCGGCATCGCGCGCATCAAGCACATCATGGACATCCCAGAGGGCGCGTCCGGCCGCCTTGAGCTCCCTGCAAGCGGCGTGCACAGCCTGCACTTCCAGGACGTCGGCTTCGCCTATGGGGAGGCGGAGGTGCTGCACGGCCTGACCCTCGATCTGCCCGCCGGGACCCTGACGGCCTTTGTGGGCGCCTCCGGAGCGGGGAAGACGACGGCCGCCCAGCTGATCCCCCAGTTCTGGGAGGTGACCGGCGGGAGCATCACGATCGACGGCGAGGGAATCGGCACCTTGGCCTCGGAGAACCTGATGGACCTGATCTCCTTCGTGTTCCAGGAGACCTTCATGCTCAACGACACCGTCTACGAGAACATAGCGATCGGCAAGGCGGGGGCGACCCAAAGGGACGTGGAGGCAGCGGCCGAGGCCGCGCAGATACACGGCTTCATCGCGGGCCTGCCGGATGGTTACCAGACGAGGGTCGGGGAGGGGGGCACGAAGCTTTCCGGCGGAGAGCGGCAGCGCATCTGCATCGCGCGGGCGATCCTGAAGGACGCGCCCATCGTCATCTTCGACGAGGCCACCAGCTTCACGGACATAGAGAACGAGCACAGGATACAGCTCGCGCTCTCCCGCCTGTTGCAGCATAAGACCACTGTCATGATCGCCCACCGGCTGCATACGATCGTGGGCGCAGACCAGATCTGCGTGTTCGACAAGGGCCGGATCGTCGAGCGCGGGACCCATGAGGCGCTGCTTGGGAAGGACGGCCTGTACAGCCGGATGTGGGAGGCCTACGGTCAGGAGGTGCCGGCATGAGGACGACGCTTGCAATGATACGGCGCATCGCGGGCGCCCAGACCCGCAGGCTCGTTCTCCCGGTCGTGTTCGCCTGCGTGGAGTCGCTTCTCCAGGCCGCGATGTACGGTGCCATGATCGCCACGATACTGGACCTCCTCGCGGGCAGCTTCACGAAGGACCGTCTGCTCCTCTACACCGTGGTCGTCGCCGCGACCTTCGTGGTGCGTTGCGTCTTCACTGCGGTGAACTACGTGCAGACGCAGTACCGGGGCGTCGAGATCACGGAGTCGCTGCGCCTCGGCCTGGGGGACCATATCCGCAGCCTGAACCTGGGATACTTCAACTCGAACAGCATCGGCACGCTGGTCAGCGCACTGACCACCGACATCTCCGATTTCGAGGTCGTGCTGACCCATTCGCTCGCCACGTTCTTCAAGATCGCCTTCTTCTCCGTGGTGGCGGTCGCGTTCTCCTTCGTCATCGACTGGCGCTTCGCCCTCGTCGTCTGTGCCATCGTCCTCCTCTCCCTGCCGCTGATGGGGCTTTCGGCACGGGTGGCAAGGCGGCGGGGCGGGGCGCTGCGCTCGGCGGTGCACGGCGTGATCTCGCGCGTGGTCGAGTACCTGAACGGCATCAAGACCTTCCGCCTCTACAATCTCACGGGCGAGAAGTTCAAACGCCTCGACGACAGCTTCCAGGAGCTGAGGCACGCCTCCATCAGGATGGAGCTTTCGGTGATGCCGTACTCCTTGGGGTTCTCCACGCTCACCTCGTGCATCGTCCCCCTCGCGCTGGTGGTCGGCACCGTGCTGTTCGGGCAGGGCCTTGCGGCACCGCAGGTGATCTCCCTCATCATGATCGCGCTGGCGCTCTCCACGATGATGACGAGCCTGGGCAGCCTGTATCCCGAGATGGCCTTTCTCAACAGGGCGGGGGAGAGCATCATACGGATCATGGACGAGAGGCCCCTCGGGGGCGAAGGGCGCATGGCCGAGGAGCCGCGTTACGACGTCGCCTTCGAGCACGTGCGCTTCGGCTACGCAGACGACGTGGAGGTGCTCCACGACATCGACTTCACGGCGAAGGCAGGCACCACCACGGCGCTCGTCGGCCCCTCCGGCAGCGGAAAGACGACCGTCGTCAGCCTGGTCTCGCGCTTCTGGGACGTGACGGGCGGACGCATCGCCATAGGCGGCGAGGACGTCCGGGGCGTCTCGCCGGACGACCTCGCAGCGCACATGGCCGTCGTGCTGCAGGACGTGTACCTCCTGAACGACACCGTCGAGAACAACATCAAGGTGGGGAAGCAGGACGCAACCCATGAGGAGGTGGTCGCGGCCGCGCAGGCCGCGCAGTGCCATGGGTTCATCGAGGCGTTGCCGCAGGGCTATGAAACCGTCGTGGGCGAGGGGGGAAACACGCTCTCCGGCGGCGAGAAGCAGCGCATCTCCATCGCACGCGCCCTGATAAAGAACGCGCCCATCGTGCTTCTGGACGAGACCACGTCCAACCTGGACGCCGACAACGAGCGTGAGATAAACCGTGCGCTGGACGCCCTGATGGAAGGCAGGACCGTGATCGTCATCGCGCATCGCCTGAACACCGTCCGAAACGCCGACGCCATCCTCGTGCTGGACAAGGGCAGAATCGTCGAGCAGGGCACGCACGACGCGCTGCTGCAGGAAGGCGGCTGGTACGCGCGCATGGTGGAGGAGCAGCGCAAAGCCCGCGCATGGGCGGTGTGAGGCTGCTGTCCGAGAAGGGACTCGGGAGTTCCGGCGGCTGCGGCCCTCTCTGGGCCTACCCGTCGCTGTCGAGGTCGAAGGATGCCGGGGTCGTGAGGTCGAGGCGCAGCTCGCGGAGCGACGGGCCGCCCTCGTCCTCCTCGACGACGTGGTAGCTGACACCGAGCTCGAGCTGCGGGAGGGCCTTGCGCAGGCGCTCCACATAGGTGAGCGGGAACTCGAGCAGGGAGCCGTCCTCCTCCTTGCGCAGGCGGCGCAGCCCCTGTTTGAGGAGGGCCTTCTCGACGGGGGCGACATCGCGCCCGAAGGCCTTTGCCGACTTGAGGAAGCAGTCGCGCTCCGAGAAGGTGCAGAAGGGGTAGCGCTCCTTCTGGGGGGCGTTCTGGAGGTATATCTGCCCGGAGAACTTGTTCTCGAGCGAGCAGTAGTGCACGCCGAGCGCCAGGCCCTTCTCCACGGCGAAGCCGAGGAGCGCCAGGCAGGCCTCCTCGCTTCCGGCGACGGGCAGGCCGCCTGCGTACCAGTAGTCGTAGAGCACGCGGTAGGGCGGGTTCTTGATGAGGTAGCCGCGCCGGTTGAATTCCTCGGCGTTGTGGTAGGGGAAGCACAGCTCGAGCAGGTTGATGCCGTCGATGCCGATGCCGTCGAGCGCACGAAGCAGGTCCTGCATGGGTTCGAGCTCGTCGGGCATGACCGGCATCTCGACCACCACGGCGGGCAGGGCCGTGCGCGCCAGCCGCATGAGCTCGAAGAGCCTGCGCTGGGCGGCCGGCGGGTCGTCGGTCTTGACGCTGAAGCGGATCTCGTCAAGGCCCGCGTCGGCAAGGACGGCGAGGAAGCCCTCGTCGAGGAAGGCGCCGCTCGTATAGAGCCGCGTGTACGCATCCGGGTAGAGCCGCTGCACGGTGCGGAAGAACTCTGCGGTCTCGTCCTTGTGCAGCAAGGGCTCGCCGCCCGTGAGCGCAAGGTCGTGGAAGGGGACGCCTTGGGCGTGAAGCTCGGTCAGGCGTGCGGCGGGGTCGTCGAGCGCCTCCTGCAGCTCCTCGTAGTTGCCCTGGTTGTGGTTGAAGCAGAAGAAGCAGTCGCGCGGGCACTGGGTGGAGAGCAGGTAGGTCGCGGTGCCCACGCCCCTGCGACACGACACGCAGGACGGGGATATCCAGTTCGCATGGAGGCTCTTGCCGTCGTTGGCGACGGTCACCCCGCGTGCAGTCAGCGCATCGAGCAGGCACCCGTCTGGGCCGTCCGTCGCGCCGCCCGAGCTGCCCGGCCCTTTGCCCGTCGCGTCGCCGGCCCTCCGGTCGGCGACAGGGGCGAGCGGCACCCCATACGTCTCGACCTGCTCCAGAAAGTCCTTTGCGATGTCAAGGTACAGCTCCGCATTGGCCCGGAACACGGGGTTCCTGATGCGCGCAAGCACCGTCTCTGTAATCTGCTCGATCAAGGTGTCACATCCAGCCCTTCACTGAGATGGCCCGTCTTCAGGGAAACGTATTGGCCAGAACTTCGTCAGAACAGGGCAGCCGTCGCGTCTCCTTCCAGACCCTTGCAGTATACCATCCGAGGCATCCTTGGGCCTTCCGGATGACGAAGGACGTTACTGTTCACACCCCCACTGTCATTCCGAGCCCCGCCGAGGAATCCTTGGACACGCAGTGTCCAACGGCAGGCCAGGGGGCCCTTCGGCCTGCGGTCGGCCGCTGGCGCGGTCGAGGATTCCTCGACAGGCTCGGAATGACAGTGGGGCTCGGGATGACAGTGGGGCTCGGGATGACAGTGGGGCTCGGGATGACAGTGGGGCTCGGGATGACAGTGGGGTGCCCGTGGGGGTGTGAACACAGTAACGCCAGGTAGCCTCCCTCTCATCTTGCCAGAAGACAGCCCTGTTTGAGCCGTAATAACTGGTACAAATTTGAAAAGATGTAACAAGCAGCGAACTGTCGAGCTGCCGTTGGGTACAACCTGTGACAGGGGACAGGGCAAGAACCCCTCCCCTGTCACCTACGTCCGACCTTGACACTCCCCTCCCTTGACGCCCTTCGGTCAATGAGGGCTTTCGACAGGCCTATAGACAAAGTAACCGACTTCTGAAGGGTGGTCCTCAACCAAAGCGTCTCCTCGCTCATGCCGCAAAGCATAGATGACGAGAAGGTCGCCACTTCCTGCAGTTATAAAAAAGACCCCGAATGCGAGCAGTCCGACGCTTCCTATGGCGATTGCCAAAAGCGCTGGAATTATACCAAGCAGTATCGTTGGCATAATGCCGCCCAGCGCATACTGCTTTACTGCCAGAGGCTCACTGCAATGACAGTACGGCGTGAGCATTTTCCAGACGACGCCGAACCGTATTGACTTGAAACCATTTTTCGCAAACATCGCCCAGACTATTCCATGAATCAGCTCATGGGCAACCATGCCTATGATGAGGCACAGGCACATTACAAGAAAAACCAATAGCGGGTTATTCGACAAGACCTCAAACGTAGCAGAGAAATCGACCTTCGCTCTCCATACGAGATAATAGAGAGACCCGAAGACCACCGCACTCGAAATCAAGACCAGCACGCTCAGTACATTCGCCCAGAGCATATTGATGGTCACTTTGTCCTTTATGTATCCTTCTTGATCTTCCATATGGACCCACCACCCTTTCTTCTTTCCTTCTATTATATACCTGAAAGACGCTTCAATTAGGGTGTATAGTAGCCAGTATTCCGCACAAGGAACAGGGCTACAGTTCACACCCCACTGTCATCCCGAGCCTGCCCCCACTGTCATCCCGAGCCTGCCCCCACTGTCATCCCGAGCCTGCCCCCACTGTCTTCTTGAGCCTGCCCCCACTGTCATCCCGAGCCTGCCCCCACTGTCATCCCGAGCCTGCCGAGGGATCCTCGACCGCGCAAGCGGTCGACCGCAGGTCGAGGGGCCCCTGGCCTGCCGTTGGACACTGCGTGTCCAAAGATTCCTCGGCGGGGCTCGGAATGACAGTGGGGGTGTGAACGGTAACGGAACAGGAGCAGGCAGCAATGAGAAAGATGGCGTTCGTCTCAGCCGAAAACGAGACGGGTCTCAAGAAAGTCATGCTGTGCGCATGCGGCAACGGCGTCTATCTGTATGGATACGATACGATAGTGGACTGCAACAGTGTTCTCAGCGAATGGTACGAGAAGTTGGATGAGGCAGAAAGACACTGTGTCGACGTATACCATATCCAGGCAGATGACTGGATTTCTGTGCCTGAGCCTCTGGATTCCTGCAACCACGACTACCTCATGCCCGTAAGAATCAAGGGTCGCGACATCGGCAGACCGGAATTCGACACCTGGGAGATCCTGACGGGCGGCGAGTGGCGGCCTTTCAGGCCCCCGTATGACGCGGACGCGACAGAAGGGGCAAACAGGATCGAGGTCATACTGGCGTCCGGCTCGCCCAGGCGCGAGGCGATTCTGCGGGCGCACGGCATAGTGCCGACGGTCGTCCTGCCGCAGGTGGACGAGCGCCTTGCCGACGCCGACGGGGGCGCGGCCCTGGCACCGGGCGACAGGGCCGAAGCGCTGGCGCTGCGCAAGGCCAACGACGTCTACCGGTGCCTTGTGGCCGACGGGCCGCCCGGCTCAGGGCGGATGCCATCGGGAGGGTCGGACGCCCTGCCGCAGGGGGCGGTGGTCGTGGCTGCCGACACCATCGTATATAAGGAGAACGTCGGGGTGCTGGGCAAGCCGGAGGGGCATGACGAGGCCGTGGCGATGCTGGAGGCGTTGCGGAACGCCGCCCACCAGGTGTACACGGGCGTGGCGGTTATCCGCATGCCGGGCGGCGAGACGACCTCCTTCGTGGATGTCTCGACGGTGCGGTTCGGCGACTACTCGTCAGACGACATAGAGGCCTTTCTCAAGGCCGAGCCACCTTACGACAAGGCGGGCGCCTATGCGGCGCAGGGCATGTGGGCACGCCACATCACGCGCATCGACGGTGACCTCGAGAACGTGATCGGCCTGCCCTGGCACCGCCTCGCCGACCTGCTGACATCCTTTTGAGGCTGTCAGGACGTGCGTCCCCTTGGCACACGTCCCTGGCACATGCGGGCGTTTAGAGTGCCGCCGTCAGACGAAGTTCTTTTCATAGCGCCCCTTGGTGTCGGGGTCGACCTTGCCGAGGCCGGGGCCGATGCAGCCGCAGGGGCCACTGCCGCCCGCGACCTGCTCGAGCTCGTCCTCCGAAAGCTCCGCCGAAAGTTCGTTGATCTCCTCGATGAGGGCCTTGATCCTCTCCACCTTCTGCACGTCCGTCATGGTGCCGTCTCCTTCCATATGTTTCCCTCAGTCGCCGCCTTCGCGCGTTCGCCGACCTACTCGTCGCGCTCGCAGGCTCGCTGCTCCTTCGACCGTCCGCAGGACGGTCGAACCTTCCATACGTTTCTTCCCGGCTCGTCGGGCCACCGCTTCCACTTTATCACTTTCAGTACCGTTGTCTGTCACACAAGGATTTCATGCGGGTGACACGAGAGCGGATAGGCACGGCAGAAGCCTTGTCTCTTCTGCTACAAAAGGTGCTCACACCCCTTTGACGCGTCGTGTCACGCTCTCGGCTTGCCCAATCTGTCCTTGGCGCTGCCCAGAATCGCCTTACCGACCCGCCTTGCGTCTTTGTGGCCTTGGGCTGCAAGGCTGTCGGTTGCCTGTTCGAGGGCATCGACGAGCCTTGCCCGCACAGCGTCAAGCCGTGAGAACGCCTCTTCTCTGCCAAGGGTCAAAACGTCGGCCAATTCCCCGAAATCCGCAGGTTCGATTGAGTCGATGTCGAGCTTGGAGCCAATATGGATGCCCATGTCTCTGGAGAGCTCTGGATACATAGTCGTGCAGACGAGGTCGTAGCAGGGCGCAAGCCGCAGATGCTCCATCTCCTCATCGTATACCAGGGAATAGTTCTTGATGTGGTTGTCGCAATTGCCGATAAGGTAGTTGAAGGCGATCGAGTCCCAAAAGTGCTTGATGTCTCGCACGGGCCTGACAGAGTGGCCTCGGATCAGCTTGGCTGCCTTGGAGAGGTACCGGCTTTCTCTGGACTCGTACTTGCTGGAAGACAGCACGCCGAGTGCCTGGCAGAGGTCTTCCTGGTGCAGCCTGAGCGGCATGGGCAGGCCGGAGGCAAAGCCGGCACTGATCGACCCGAGCCCGCCTGTCCTGTCGAAGCGGGCAATGCTGAGCAGGGGCGAGCGGCCCGTGTCGAAGACCTCCACCTTGGCAGCGGGTATCCCGCATTTCTCGGCGGCCATCATGCAGATGGCCTCGTTGATGACGATGTCCGGGAAGCGGGCGCTGCTGGGCTTGACGATGTGCGTAGAAGGGGCCGTGCCGGTCGGCAGGTACCACGAGCCGTCAAGGCCTTGGTAAAGGCCGGCCTTGGCCTGGCCGCCGGAAAGCGAGAGCCGCGAGCGCTCGGCGAGGATTGCCGTCTCGGCGAAGCTTCTGTCGGACAGCGCCCGAAGCTCCTTCGGGCCCATCGCCTGGTATCTTGGCTCTGGCGCATGCTCGGCACCAGATGCGTCTGTGACCGTTACGGCCCCGATGCATTCGTCTCCCAGCGCCTGCAGGATGTGGAGATACGAATGCTCGGAGATGCCGAGCTTGTCGGCAATCGCCTTACGGGCATCGGCCTCAGGAAGAAGCCCTTCGAAATATGGCCGCATCAGCGCCGAATGAGAGCTCCTCCTCTTCAGTGGCAGCGACAGTGAGAGCGGTGGGTTGCTCGGACGGCTGCACCACTCGTCGGAGTAGGTGAACCTGCCGTTGTTCTCGGCGACGACTTCGATGCTGCCGACCGTCTGGAAAACGCCGCGCCTTTGCAGCCTGACGGAGAGGGTCATTGCGTGCCTCTCTCCCTGTCGCTGACGATGAGGTCGAGGCCCAAGGTGTTGAGGACCGTGATGGCCTTCTCGATCTCGGCGGTCGGCTTCCCCCGCTCCAGGTTGGACACGAACATCACTCCGCAGCCCGAGTAGGCGGCCACCGAGGACTGGGTGTAGCCAAGCGCCTTGCGCTTCTCGCGCACAACGGCACCGAAGTCAGCCGCCGACAGTATCTTGGCAGTAGGGACCATGGCTCCTCGATTCTCTCGAACGCGATATTCTATCAGTATACGTGATGGATTATACCGTTCGCAATAGCTTTCCAGAAACGCAAGGCTCGGCGCGATTCACCGTACCTCACGGCTACCTTCGACTTGAGCTACCGAGAGAGTGACAGAGGGACAGTGACAGAGTGTTTTGACAGAGGTTGACAGAGGGACGGTGGTTGACAGAGTGGTTGACAGAGGGACTGGTTGACAGGGTTGACAGAGGGGTTGACAGAGGGTTGACAGAGGGACGGGGGTTGACAGAGGGACGGTACTGTTTTGACACATCACTTTTGACAGAGGGACGGTACTGCTTTGACACATCACTTAATGATATGTTACTATATTATTATTAAGTCCTGTACCTACCATACAGAGAGGCGACGACCATTAGCAGATTGCCGCGCAGACTCAGCAAGTCCGGTTTCTATCACATCGTCTTCAGGGGAGTGAACCACTGCCATCTTTTCGAGGAACGGGAGGATTATGAGAGACTCCTCAAAACCCTCGCGGTCATCAAAGCCGAACTGCCGATTGACCTATACGCATACTGCCTGATGAGCAATCACGCGCACCTCCTCATTCAAGAAAGCAAACCGGGCGATATAACCCATGCCATGCGACGGCTGCTCGTGAGCTACGCCTGCTGGTTCAACAAGAAGTACCAGCGCAGCGGCTCACTCATCTCGAATCGATACAAAAGCGAATGCGTAGAGGACAATTCGTATCTTCTTATACTCGCCCGCTACATTCACCAAAATCCTCTCAAAGCCGGCGTCACGAGGTTTATCGCAGACTACCCGTGGAGCAGCTATCGCGACTACACCTCAAGCTCAACGACCCTGTCCGACATCGAGCTAATGCTCGACATGTTCTCCGAAAACAGGGAGGAGGCCGTCAGGCAGTTCATTGAATTCCACAAAGCTCTAGACGATGTCGATCGATCATTGCCGGATAGGCGAAGGAGGAGCGAGGAGCAGGCAAGGGCCGGGATGATCGAGGCTCTTGGCGGAATCGAACCCTCGGCTGTCATCGGCCTTGACAAGCAGGAGCGGAATTTGCTCCTTATGGCGCTGCGCAAGGGCGGATTTTCCATCCGACAGATTGAGAGGGTCACGGGAATCTCCAGAGGGGTGATTGCGAGAATGTGACAAAACAGTACCGTCCCTTTGTCACGCTCCTTTGTCACGCTCTTTGTCACGCTAAACAGTACCGTCCCTTTGTCACGCTCTTTGTCACGCTCTTTGTCACGCTTTGTCACGCGCCTTTGTCACGCGCTTTGTCACGCGCTTTGTCACGCGCAGTACCGTCCCTTTGTCACGCGCTTTGTCACGCGTCGGGATGCTCTTGCAAGGAGACACTGTCGGAGACATCCTGCATACCGCTTCCCTTCTCACGCGTTTTCTGGCTTTCGAAAGCTCCCCTTCCTCAGTGGCAGCGACAGTGAGAGCGGCGGGTTGCTCGGATGGCCGCACCACTCGTCTGAGTAGGTGAACCTGGCGTCGTTCTCGGCGGTGACGTCGACGCTGCCGACCGTCTGGAAAATGCCGCGCATCTGCAGCCTGACGGCAAGGGTCATTGCGCGCCTCTCTCCCTGTCGCTGACGATGAGGTCGAGGCCCAAGGTGTTGAGGACCGTGATCGCCTTCTCGATCTCGGCGGTCGGTTTCCCCCGCTCCAGGTGCCCATCGAAGGCCTGAAGCTGGCGCATGGCGACCAAGCGGTCCTCCAGCATCTCCGAACTGGGAACTTCTTTCCAGCCGTCCAGGCTGCCTCTGCCCTCCAACTCGGCGATTGTCTCGTTATATCTCATCCTGCAATCACACAGGAACAGCAACGTCCAGCTTGAGCCCCAGCGCCTTCACGACTCGTTGAACGGTGTTGAACGACGGGTTGCCGTCTGGAGAAAGCGCCTTGTAAAGCCCGTCGCGGGTGATGCCCGTCTCTTTGGCAAGCTGGGTCATGCCCCTGGCGCGGGCGATGTTGCCGAGCGCTGCTGCGACGAGGGCCTGGTCGCCGTCTTCCAGGGCGGCGTTGAGGTAGGCGACGACGTCCTCGTCGCTGACAAGGAACTCTGCCGTGTCCCATTTTGCTGCTGTTCTCATAGTCTCGCCTCGCACTCTACTCATACTCTTCGTTCAGTTTCCTGGCCTTCCCGATGTCCCTTTGCTGGGAGGATTTGTCCCCTCCGGCCAGCAGTAGGATGACTTCTTTGCCGCGATAGGCGAAGTAAAGCCTGTAGCCTGGGCCACAGTCGACCTTCAGCTCGCTTACGCCGTCTCCGACCGACTCGGCATCGCCGAAATTGCCGGTCATCTCAATCCTGTCAATCCGTAGATTGATGCGTGCTCTGGCATCGGCATCGCGCAAGCGCTTCAGCCAGTCAGCAAACTCATCTGTGCGGCGGACATCCATAACAGAGTTATTGTATACCACAGTCTACATTGTTGCAAGATGTGCTTTCGTCCCCTTGACATCTCCCCTTGCAAGCCTCCCCTTGCAAGCCCTTCTGCCTGTCTTGCTGCACCTGCTCAGGACTTGCCAGAATCGTCTCACTGTCGGGGGAGGAGTCGTCGTATAATGAGACGATGACTGAGGATGCGGTGAGACGATAGCGGGTCCGGCATGAACGAGAGCAACGCCACAGGCGACAGCCCTCAGCTGACCCTGCGTCAGAAGGCTCTGCTCCTTGCCATTGAGCAGCAGGCCGGAGGCGTATCCCGCGACGACCTGGCCGGGCTGCTCCGGGGCAGCTTTCCAGCCTCGAGGGCCACCATCATCCGTGACCTGAACGCCTTGCAGGCTCAGGGCCTGGTGCAGGCAGCGGGCAAAGGCCCGGCCACACGCTATAGGGCGAGGGCAGCCGGCCAGCTGCTGAGCTATTTCGACCTGGATGCCTATTTCTCCTACGAGGCTGACGACCGACCGCTGACGGAGCAGAGCATCTCAGGCTTTCTGGCCCAACTCAGCGAGCACACGCTGCTGAACTCGGAGGAGCGGGCGCAATTAGACGCAACCAACGACGCCTTTCAGGCCCGTCTGTCCAGCCGCGAGCCGGACATTCTGCGGCGCGAGCGCGAGCGCTTCACCGTTGAGCTGGCTTGGAGATCTTCAGCCATGGAGGGCAACACCTACTCCCTGTTAGAAACCGAAGAGCTGCTCAAGACAGCCAGAGGGGCGTCTGGCCATGCCTCCAAAGAGGCACAGATGATTCTCAACCACAAGGACGCCCTGGATCACGTCTGGAGCAGGCGCGAGGAGTTCAAGCGGCTGGGCGTAGACGGCGTGCTGGCCGTGCACAGGCTGCTGGTGCGCGACCTGGGGACAGGCAGCGGCCTTCGACGACAGCCGGTGGGGATCACCGGCACCAGCTACCTGCCCCCGGCAAGCGAAGGCGAGCTGCGCGAATACCTCGCCGAGGCGCTGCGCATTGCCAACGCCAAGCGGCACCCGGTGGAGGCGGCAATCGTCGCATCGGCCATGATCGCCTTCCTGCAGCCCTTCTCCGACGGCAACAAGCGCACGGCAAGGCTCACCGGCAACGCCGTGCTGATGGCGCAGGGCTATGCGCCGCTGTCCTACCGCAGCGTCCGGGAGCTCGCCTACAAGAAGGCCGTCTTGCTGACGGACGAGCAGCACAGCCTCTACTGGTACAAGCGCCTTTTCCTCGAGCAGTTCGAGTCCGCCCGCCAGAGCTACTTCCTCTGAACTATCGGCGTCCTTGATGTCGTCATGTGACAGGAGAACCGTTCCCTTGTCACACTCACCCTCCACGGACCCCCACTGTCATTCCGAGCCTGTCGAGGAATCCTCGACCGCGCCAGCGGTCGACCGCAGGTCGAAGGGGCCCCTGACCTACCGTTGGACACTGCGTGTCCAAAGATTCCTCGGCTGTCCCACTGTCATTCCGAGCGCAGCGCAGCGCAGCCGAGGAATGACAGTGGGGCGTGAACTGTAACAGGGGACGCGTGCCAAGGTGAACCGCTTTTGTCCGTCAAGGCTCATCCT
>JAISGJ010000163.1 GCA_031263105.1 Coriobacteriales bacterium | reverse complement strand
CCACCCCGGCCGGCCCGCGCGCCGCGGGGGGGGGGGGGGGGCCCCCCCTCCGCCCGGCGGGCGCCCGCTGGCGCGGTCGAAGATTCCACGACAGGCTCGGAATGACAGTGAGGGGCTCGGGGCGGCAGTGGGGGCCCGGGGCGGCAGTGGGGGCCCGGGGCGGCAGTGGGGGGCCGGGGCGGCAGTGGGGGCCGGGGGCGGCAGTGGGGGCCGGGGGCTGCAGTGGGCTGTCCGTGGAGGGTGTGACCTGTAACAAAGAAGATACAGGTTTGCTGGGGAAACGCCTGTTGCAATCGACAAAACCCCTGCGTATACTATGAGGTAGGGCAAACCCTACCAAAAAGAGAAGCGACGATGCAATTCAATACAGCAAAAGTCATGTCAAAAGGGCAGATTACCCTGCCTATTGATATTCGCCAAAAACTGAAACTCAAAACTGGCGACCGAGTAGCCCTGATTTACGAGAACGAGCGGGTCGTCATGATGAATCCCGCCATATACGCTATGGACAACTTTACCCAAGCGATGGAGGGCGAGTGGGAAAAAGCGGGCATCCAAGGCGAAGATGACATTCTAGAGCTATGCCGCGAAGTCCGCGAGGAAGTCGAAGGCAGATGAAGAAAGTTCTCATCGATACCAACATCCTTATCTCTGCCGCATATTCAAAGATTGGTAATCCGAGACAAGAACGCGGGGTATTTGTCGTAGGAGCGCGGCTTCTGTCGAGCACTGGTGCAACGCCCTCAAGAAAGGGGGACGGTTTGTCACCGCAGGCAGAGCGCATCGAAGAAGGAACTGTCGAACTCCTGCACGGCATTGCCGCTGCCCACATGGCGCTGCACTGCCTCCGGCATACCGCCGATGCAGATATAGGCCCTGTACAGGCGCATCAGCTCCTCGTGCATCGTCGGCAGCGTCGCCATGCCGTCTTGGTGGCACTGCCGGATCTGCTGCACAGAGGCAGGGCTTTCCGTGGCCAGAAGGAACTCCGGGGCTTCCCCACTTGCCGGGCACCGAGCACCAGCAAGGGCCTCTTCATGCCCTCGGCTTTCCAGCTCAGCAGGTCTTGGTAGATGTATCGTTCCATGCCCACCCTAGTAGCACAAAACCAAGGGACCCGTTACTCAAATTGCGACATTTTCCTAATGAGTGTTGGCGAGAAACTCGACATTTTCGGGTGCACTCCCGAAAACGCTGGGCTATCCTGTTATTATGATGCTACCGTCCCCTCGTGTTCCCCTTTTGTGCTCCCGTGAAACCGCATGTTGCACGCCGATGGGTGCCTTGCTATAATGGCACCGTATGTAGTGTCAGATTGGAGTACAGGTTGGCCCATAGGGACAAGCGCTTCGAAAGCCTCAAGGCAAACCCCAGAGCTGTTTCCTTCGAGGAACTGGCTGCTACGTTGAAGGCGTTTGGCTTCGAGGTCAAAAACTACTCAGGGGGGAGCCACTTCTCTGTTTCGCACCCCCTGCACCCTGTTATCGATTCTATGGAGCCGAACAGTATCCCAAGGCGCAAGCCCCCTGTCCTGCCCGTGTATGCAAGAAGGGCCATCAGGTGGATTGAGCGCGTGAGAGAGTTGGAGGAGGGTGTGCAGAATGGCTTATGATCAGTGTGTCGACGAGAGGTATCCGCTCGCAGTCGCCCCGTTCGTCGATGAGGACTTCACAGGGTTTCGGGCGTTCCTGATCGACATTCCGGCCGTGGAGTCGATTGGGGAGACGCCCGAAGAGGCGCTCGCCGGGCTCGACGGGGCGCGAAGGGAATGGCTCGCCTTTGCCAAGGCGAAGGGAGTCACCGTCCCGCAGCCAGACCCTGCGTTCACGCAGACAGCCAGCTACAGCGGGAGGGTGACGCTGCGCATCCCCAGAAGCCTGCACCGGCAGGCGGCCGAGCGGGCGACCCTTGAGGGCGTCTCACTCAACGCCTACCTGAACACCGCCATACAACGGGGCCTCCACGCCTGACGCCTCACGCCTTGGCGGTGGGCACAAGGCTCGCATTCATTGCGTCGAGCACCTTCTTCACCGTAAAGAAGCTGGGGTTGCCATCGACGGCAAGCCTGGCCCGAAAGGGAACCTGAGTTCGTTGACGCCATCGCCGACAGAAGACCAGTCCCCCAATTCGCCGCACCCCTTGATCCGCTCCAAACGTCGCAAGACCCTTGCTTTATCAGTGCTGCCTGCTCCTGCATGGGCCAGCTGTCAGTCTCGTGCAGTGTTGGTCACAGAGACCCTGCCGTGCTCTATGCGGCAGACGCTCCACTCGTTGTGGATGCCCTCGGGCACGTTCACCACTATGGGTGCGCCGCCCCTAACGTATATCTTCACCTGCGCGTGCGAGTCGGACATGGTGCCGCTGAAGGTGTAGTCCTGCACGTAGTACTCGAAACTCCCGACGGGGTCGTGCAGGGTGAGGGTCTCGGGGCCTTCGCCGTTGGTGTCGTCCAGATCAAGGTCGGCCACAAGGTTGCCCTCAGCGTCATAAGCCTCCTTGTTGCGGAAATCCACCCCGACGCTGGTGCCGCTGTCAAGCGAGCCCGTCAAGTGCGCGTCGAGATCGCTGGGAGAGGGACCCCAGGCCAGCACGATGCGGATCTCGTCCACTGCAAGCTCCGAGGTCACCACAAAGTCCTCCTGCTGCTCTACGATCGAATCTGCAAGCGCGACCCTGAAGTCCTCCTGGAGGTAGCCGTCCTTGGTGACCGTCACCCAGTATTCCCCCTGCTCAAGGAGGACGGAGTAGGTGCCGTCACGATCGGTTTCGGCCGAGGCGAGGGAGCTGCTGGCGAGGGAGGAGGCGGAACGCATGTCCAACGTTGCCGAGGCCAAGCCCTCGCCGGTTGCCGCATCGACGACCGTTCCGTACAGCGTCACCTTGGATTCGAGCATCATCCCGGGTCCGACGCTCCGAGGCGCCGAAGGCATCCTTAACAAGGGCGGCGTCAGCGACGGGATGTCCTCCTGCAGCTCCTCGTCCGGCTCCTCCTGCGGCTCCTCGTCCGCCGCCGGGGGCGCTCCTGCGCCTCTCTTCGAGTCCGCCGCCTGGGCATCCTTCCACATCTGCTCGATCTCCGCCAGCATCCACGATATGCGATCCGAACCGGTGTACCTGAACCCCCTCCGGAGCACCTCCAGCGCCTGCTCAATCCGCGCGGTCATCCGATAGACCCGTGCGAGCCCCAGATAGGCCTCGGGCTCCGCAATCCTCTCCTCGATGGCCTGCTCGTATATCAGGATGGCCGTCTCGTACTCCCCTTTGTCCAGCGCGACCTGTGCTTGGCGCAGGCGCTCCTCGTAGCCTACGTCCACAGAGAGGTCGCAACTGGTGATGACCAGGCTGCCCACAATCGCCAGGACCACCAGAATGAGCGCAGCCATCGCGACGGTGACGACCGTCTTTCTCCGCCTGTCCTCCGAGCTGCCCTCCATTGTCCCTACCTGGCCTCTCTGTCCTTGGGAACTGATTACCTTACCGTTCCTTGCCTGCCTGTCGGAGCCGCATGTCGACGCATGGCAGCTGGTAGCGCTCCCTCAGCGCCCTCTGACGCCGGGCGAGCAGGAACTCCCCCGCCACAAAGGCGCAAAGGGCAAGCGCCATCAGAACGACCCCGGCCACCAGCAGGGCAAGACCGTCATCCATCTGACCCCTCCCTCGAGCCCAGCCTCCTGAGCAGCTTGTCGAGCGCCTGTATATTGGCGCTGTCATGCGCCTCCCGGCTTGGGGCCGGAGTGTTGTCGTATGCCCGCCGCGCGTATGTGCCGAAGGAAAGGGCATCATCCTCCTTGCCGGTCATCTCGTAGAGGAAGGCGAGGTTCATGGCTACCCGATAGTCGTCAAGCCCCTCGGCGAGAAGGTCCTTGAGCATCCGTTCGCTCGTGGGGTACTCGCCCAGCGAGCGCAGGACGATTGCCAGGTTGAGGCGATCGCCCGGCGCGGGGGCAGACAGCGCGCACAACGCCTCGTAGTTCGACCGCGCCTCTTTGAGCAGCCGCTCCTTCTCGCCCTCCCTGGTCGTCATGGGCGCATACAGTGCGCAGGCATCGGCCAGGCGGCGCAGCGTCACAGCGCTCGGGAGCGCGGCGTTGGCCTTCCTCAGACTCTCGATGCTGGCCTCCCAGTCCCCGCGCTCACGGTATATCTGGGAGAGGAGGATGTGGACGCGCTGCACCAGCTCGGGCTCGTTGCCCCCTCTTGCAAGAAGCGCGAAGGCGAGCTCGAACGCAGCCTGCCCATCGCGCGTACCGCCCGTGCGCGATGCCGTCGCGTAGGCTATCTCGGCTCGGACAAGCAGCAACGAGGCCTCCGTGACCCCACGGGCCTCCGCATCCCAGAGCACGACAAGGGCCTCGTCGTAAGACCCCCCGCGAGCAAGCGCTATGGCGTAATCGCGATAATAGGCCGCCGCCTCCTGCGTGCCCTTCCCCACGTCAAGCGCCTCGGCGTACAGCGGCAGCGCGGCGGCGTAGTCGTCGTTTTGGAAGTAGCAGTCCCCCATGGTGTGCAGCACCTCCGCCTTGTCCTGCGGCCGCTCCTCGAACAGAGGGCGGAGGGCGGGGTCGTTCAGCACCTGATAGCCCCTGCTGACGATGGCGTCGTTGGTGCCGACGGCCACCAGCTGCCTGAACTCGCGCAGGGTGTCCTGGAAGGCGGCATTCTGCATGTACGACCATCCGTACAAGGAGAGTAGGAAGCCCACGAGCAGCAGCAGCGCCGATGTGGCACCCGTCGCCCACTGCAAACGCCGGTTCCATTGGTAGTGCGCATCAAGGCGCTGGAGGTTCCCCAGCACTTCCAAAAACCTCACCGCCGACGTGATGCGCTTGCCCCGTGCGCCGACCGCCTGGTCGATGACACGGAGAAAGGCCCGGTCATACGGGAGCGCGTAGTCCTCTGCGTACTCCTCCAGCGGAGGCAAGGGGCAGACGACCTGAACCGGCTGTATGCCGAGGACAAGCCAGTAGAAAGTCGCACCAAGGCTGTAGATGTCCGACTGGGGAGACAGGCGGGCGGTGCGCATGGGGCGGGAATGCTCGCCCTGCCGCTGAAGCGGCGAAACAGCAGCCCCGCCCCACATGTCCTGACCTGCACCTGCACGGGCACCCATCCGCACCTCGTGGGCCAAGGCCGCCTGCTCCGGAGAGGCGTAGAGGTCGCTGATGCCGAGAAGGGCCGTCGATCCCTCGCCCTGAGATATGCTGAAGTCAATGAGACAGACGTCGCCGCGCGGGGTTATCATGATGTTGTCCGGCTTGATGTCGCTGTGGATGACCGGCGGGTCGCACGAGTGGAGATAGTCGAGGACCTCCCCGAGCTGGCACATCCACGTTATCATCTGTGCCTGCGACGGACGGATGCCCTCCCTCAGATAATGTGCAAGGCTTACACCCTGGACGTGCTCCATGACGGTGAACACGTCATTGCCCACCTGTATGAAGTCGTAGACCTGCGGCAGGTAGCTGTGGCGCAGGTTCTTGAGGAGGTCAACCTCGACTCGCAGTTTGTCCAGCCGCAGAGGCCCCGTTGGAACCCGTTTGAGAACGACGTGCTTCTGCAGGCGGTGGTGGTAGGCCAGATATACCACACCCAGCCCACCGCGACCGATCTCCTGCAGCAGCTCAAAGGGATACCCACTTGCGGCTCGGACTCCCATGTCTTATCCAGCTGCGGGGAGTCGACAGGGGGCGCTTCCCCTGCCGACCCTCCGCTGTGCCAAAGCTGCCACGCTTTCTACAGCTCTTTGCGCGAGCGGCGCCACCAGGGCAGCACTACCAGGAAACCCAGCCCCGCCAAGACGAGTGCGCCCAAGCCGATGCCGCCGCCCACGGCGGCGACGCGCGGCACCGAGAGGCCGAGGATCAAGATGTTGGTCGGGCTGACGAATATGTCTCGCACGCCGATGCTCTCGGTGCTGTTGCCCGCGACGTCCCGGGCAACGACCGCGATGCTCTGCTGCTCGTTGGAAGCCGGTATCACGCAGGGTATCTGCCCGCTCTCCGACTTCGCGCCCTCGATCTCGTCGGCCGAGTAGCTCGCCACGGGGGCGGCGCCGTTGTTGAGATAGACGTCTATCCTGTCGACGGCCGTGTTGTCTTGGACGTCTATGAGGGCCGTCCGGGACTCCTCGGCGTACTGGGCGCCGGCCTCGACACCGGTTATCACGACGCTCGGGGCCGTCTTGTCGATGACAAAGCTCACGGGAGCTGCGCTCTCCGCCACGCGCGGCGAGACGTTCGAAGAGGTGTTCTGGGCCGCGTCGGTCGTCAGCAGCGTGAGCTCGTACAGGCCCTCGTTCTGGAAGTTGTCCGCTGCGAAGGTGTAGGTGTACTCCTTCCAGCTCGCCTCGTCGCCGCTGGCCGCCACCTGGTAGCCCTCCTCCTGTCCCAGCTTGTTGAGGTCGCCGTTGTGGCTGAGCGTCGCCTCGTGAGAGACGACCTCGTTGACGTTGACCTCGTGTATCTCAAAGGCGCGCGAGGCGTTGGAGTAGTGGCCGTCGACGAGGTCCTTGGACGCGCCCTCGATGCGCCAGGTCGAGCCGTAACGGTTGACCGAGTACATGATGCCTTCCTCGGCCTCGTTGCCCGCGAGATCCATGAGCGTCGCTGTCAGCGTGTATATGTCGTCGTTGGCGCTCGTGTGCTCAAGATCGGCAACGGTCACCTGCTCGCCCGTGGCGTCGCCGTCGCTTATGGTGCTGGCATCCGTGCCGAAGGAGACCTCGGGGTTCTTGTAGCCCTCGATGGTGATGGCCTTGCCGGTGCTGTCGTAGTTGCGGTCGGTGAAGAGAACCTCGGGGGTCACCACGTCCGCATAGGCGGTGCGATCCTGCACGGCCTCGCCGAAGGTGATGACGGGGGCCGTGAGGTCGACGACGAAGTCCTCGGGCGGCAGCACGTTCGCGGGGTTGCCCGCGAGGTCGGTGTAGGCGGCGGTGAGGCCGTAGTCGCCGTCGGTCGTGAAGCCTATGCTGCTCGTATGGACGGTGCCCGCCGACGACCACGTGCCGCCCGAGGAGAAGCCCGCGCCGTCGCGGGTCGCGGTCACGGCGGCCCCTGCGTCGCTGAAGTTCTGCTCGACGACCGTGAGGGTCCCCGTGCGCGCTGCATTGTAGTAGCGGTCGTTGCGCGCATTGTTGTTGTCGTAGGCAAGCGAGAGCACGGGCATCGTCGTGTCGACGACGAAGTCCTGCGGCGCGGCCCCCTCGTAGGAAACGACCGCGAGGTTGCCCGCCCTGTCCGTCGCGGCGA
The DNA here is from genome assembly GCA_031263105.1 of Coriobacteriales bacterium. Classification (GTDB taxonomy): domain Bacteria; phylum Actinomycetota; class Coriobacteriia; order Coriobacteriales; family UBA8131; genus JAISGJ01. The sequence continues at coordinate 11,706 of JAISGJ010000163.1, read as the reverse complement.
CGCTAAGAGTGTACTCGGCATCGTCGGCGTACACGACGGTGCCCGTGGCCCTCGTGTCGCGCTTGCTCGTGCCGAGCGCGGCGCCCCAAGCGGCCTGCCGCTGGCTTGTCACCTGCACGCGGGAGGAATCGAAGTTCAACTCGGTGACGGAGAGGGTCGCGGTGCGCGCCGCCTTGAAGTAGCGGCTGTTCTCGACGGCGTTGTTGTCGTAGGAGACCCGTATCACGGGGCGCGTGGTGTCGATGGAGAGCGTGTCCGTGCCCGTGCGCGTGTTGCCCGCGCGGTCCGTCACGGTGGCGCTCACCCGGACGGTGCGGTAGAGGTCGTTGGAGCCGTCTATGGTGAAGCCGAACTCCTTGGTCCCCGTGAGATCCGTCTGTATGTCGCCCCAGGTGGGGTTCGCGCTGAGAACGGCCGAGGTCGTCCGGGCAACCCCGTCGGTGACGATGGGCTCGGTGGAGCCGTCGGGACGCACGTACTCGACCTGGTAGGTCGCGTTCGCCGTGAGGCCGGAAGCCGTCTGTGCGCTGCCGGTCGCAGCCGCCCTCGTGCGGTCGTTGGCCTCGAAACGCACGCGCACGTCGCTGGAGAAGATGCCGTTGCCTGTGCGGTCCGTGCCCGTGAAGGTGAAGGTGGGCACGTCTGGCACGGAGGTGTCGGTGATGATGCCGTTGCTTGCCCAATAGTCGGCGTTGCCCGCCATGTCCGTGACCTTGAGCACGTAGACGTAGCGGTCGTTCTTGTCCTGGGTGTCGCTCCTCGTGAACGTCCGCTCTGCGGCAGGCAGCGAGGCAGGCAGAACCATGGCCACTGCGGTGCTGGAGAAACGCGCCTCCAGAGCGTCGAAGCGGACGTCGTCGGGTATCGCCTCGACCTCCTCGGGCGTGGCGCGGAAGTACTCGTACTTCTGCACGCCGGTGCCCTCGGCATCGTTGCCTGCAAGCTCGACGGTCACGCTCTGCTTCGAGCGCGAGTCAGCGTAGCGGGCCTCCGATCTGGCGGGGTTGGACGCGATGGAAGCGTCGTCGAGCCGTATGTCGCCCCTTGGCCTCACGCCGTCCACCGCAAAGACGTTGATGTCGGATGCGGAGAAGCCCTGGCCGCCCACGGGCGCGGTGTGCGCCCGGTCGCGCGCCGTGGCCGTCACGGTAATGCCGCTGAAGTCGTACCGCACGGCATCGCCGAGGTCGAGGTCCCAGCTCAGGGTGTAGTTGTCAGTCCTCGTGAGGGAGGCGAAGACCGGCTTGCCGTCCCTTTGGTACTCTATCGTGTAGCCATCCGGCGAGAGTCTGAAGCCGCCCTCGTCCGTTATCACGACCCGGGCCTTGCGGTCCTGGAAGTAGGTCTTGTCGTAGCGGGCGGGGCTGACAAGCTCCGTGGGATACGAGAGGGCGAGCACAGGCTCGACCGTGTCGATGACGAAGTCGTAGACATCGGTGCCGAGCGTGACGTCGCCGCCTGCCAGGTCTGCGGGCACTGCCACGTCCGTGCGATGGCCCGCCTCATCGACGACCCACAGGCTGTTCAGATGGTAGTCGCCGTCCGGGAAGGTGACGGTGGCTTGGTACGTGGTGCTGTCCTTGTTGCCCACCGCCCCGCCGACGAGCGTCCAGGCGCTGACGGCAGGCTGTGCCCTGTTGGGGTCGATGCCCTGCGTCATCGGCTTGTACGCGTCGTAGGCGATGCGGTACGAGGCGGGCTTGCGGGGGTCGAAGTGCAGCTCGGTGAGGGTGAGGGTGGCCATGCGGCCGACCTTGTACACCGGCACCCCGCTGTAGGTGGCCACCTTGTCGTTCTCGTCGAAGCTGAGCTCGACCTTCGGCTTCGTGGCGTCTATCCTGACCTTCCTCGACACCGGGGCGCTCTCGTTGCCTGCGCGGTCGGTGGCCGTGACCTCGATCTCGACCTGGGGGTAGCGGTCGTAGTCGCTGAGGGGGCTCCCTATCTCGAAGTGGTAGTCCCAAGGGGTCGAAGTGTCGAGGCTTTTCTGTATGTCGGCCCATGTCGAGCCCGCGTCAAGCGCCGTCTGGCCGTTGGCGTCCCAGACGGCAGTGCCCACCTTGAACGGATTGCCCACCCTGTTGCCGCCCGCATCGATCCCGTAGAGCTTCCAGTCCGCCTTCGCAAGGCCGGAGGCGGTTGCGACGCCCTGCCATCCGGTTGCAGCGTTCTCCACGTCGTAGGCCTTGAAGCTCACCGTGGCGTCCGCAGTGACGAAGTCATCCACGTCAAGCGCGTTGGGCGCGAACACCTTGATGGACTTGTCGCCATCGGAGGTGTCAATCGCCGGTTCCGTCGTATCGACGATGGTGCCGCTGGAGATGCAGTAGGCGGCGTTGCCCGCCTTGTCCAGCACCTGCAGCACGTAGACGAACCGGGCGTCGGGGGGCTGGGTCGCCTCGAAGGGGTCAAGGGGGTCCGAGTCCTTGGTGCCGACATTGCTGCTGTCGTTGCTTTCAGTAGTGGTGTAAAGGGTATCAAAGTCCGTGCTGCCGTTGATGGCCGCATACTCGACCGGGGTGAGCCTCACGTACCGGTACTTCCACACGCCCGAGTTCACGCTCGCGTCCTCGTCCGTGCCCCTGAAGATGGCCGTCGAGGTCTGGCCCACGTTCCCGTAGGCGATGCCATCCTCAAGAGAAGGAGCGCCCCAAGCATCGTCCGAAGCTGCGATGTCCATGGCCGAAGTGGGGGCCGTATGGTCGACGGTGAAGATTTTGGGGGTCGCGGTGAACGTGAAGTCAGAGGCTCTGAGCGGGCTGTTCGTGCCTATGTCCACAATGGTGGCCAGATAGGTGTCCACCTCAGCGATGAAGCCTTGGTTGGTGAAGTCGTAGTTCCCTTCGAGCAACTCCATCGTGAAAACCAGCTTTTCAGCAGTGCTGTTGACAGCGTCCTTAACCCACGAACCAGGAGTCGCGCCTGCCTTCTCGATGAGGGCAGTGCTGGGTAGGTCGCTGTCCTGATATGTGTCAGGGAGCGGAGAGATGCCGTCGTCGATGGTGAGCTTCGCGGTCCTTTTGGTGTAGTAGGTGGTGGATGATTCAGTGGAAGGGTTTTGTGTTCCTGCGTCAAATTCCAACGTCACCTTCGGGGCCGCGGTGTCAACGATGAAGTTGTCGTAGTCTTTGGTTCCAAAGGCAAGCGTGAAGTCGGAGCTAGTCCAATCCGCAGGCACCGCCTCGTCGGTCTTATGGCCCGCTGCATCGGTGACCCACAAATCCTCCAAGCGGTAGTCGCCGTCGGGGAAGATGATGGTTGCCTGATACTTGGTGTCGTCCTTCTTGCTGCCGCCGAGAGAGTTCCAATCGGTAGCGCTGAGTGTCATGGAGGCAATTTCTGTAGTGGACAACACCGGTTCGTAGGCTTTATACAGCACGGCGAAGGTATTGGCGCCGTCGGGATCGAAGTTCATCTCGGTGACCGTGATGGTGGCCGTGCGGCCGAGCTTGTACACCGGTACCCCGCTGGAGGTGTTCGCCTTGTCGTTCTCGTCGAAGCTGAGCTCGACCTTCGGTTTCGTGGCGTCTATCTTGATTTCCTTCTTGGCATCGTCAGCATCGGCACCGTTGACCGGGTCGTTGCTGTTGCCCGCACGGTCGGTGGCCGTGAGCACGATCTCGACCCCGGGGTAGAGGTCGTAGTCGTCCGCCGCCGAAATGGCGAACTCGTACTCCCAGGCGTCGGTGGAAGTGGATTTGCAGCTCTCCTGTATCTCATCCCACGTCGGATTAAGGTTATCACTAAGATCCTCAGCAGCATGGGCAGCAGTCAGTGCGGCATCGCCCGAGCTGAACGGCGCGGTGACCCCGCCGACCCTATATCCGTTCGCATCGAGGTAATACAGCTCGTAGGCCACCCCTGCCAAGCCAGAAGCGGTCTTTTGAGACGTCCCCGTAGCGGCGTCCTGCTCGTCGTCGTAGGCCTGGAAGCCCACAGTTACGTCGCCGGTATAGAAACCGTTTGCCTCCGTACCCATGACCACAATCGAATCCGCAAGAATCTTCGGGGGCGCAGTATCGACGATGATGCCGTTGGAGATGGCGTAGGCGGTGTTGCCTGCCTTGTCCATCACTTGGAGCACGTAGACGAAGCGGTCGTCGCCGCCCCGATCAAGTTTGAGGTCGTTGTTCGGGTCGAAGCTCCCGTCCGTTGCATCGATCACGTCGCTACTGCCTGAATGGCTGCTCACGAGGCCCGAGAACGGCATCGCGCCGCTGATGCCCGCATAGTCGGCCTCGGAGAGGCGCACCCATGTGTACTTCCACACGTCCGAGCCTGCGTCTGTGCCCACGAGAGTGACGGACGAGCTTTTGCCGGAGTCCCCATACGTGACGGAACGGTCGGTCTCAAGGCCGTTCTCTTCGAGGTCATTGCCCAAGCTTGCGACACCGGTTATGGTCGCGGTGGGCGGCGTGTCGTCGACGGTGAAGGCTTTGATGGATTCGCTGAAAACGGTTGTGGCAGGAGTGTTCCCGCCCGCATCCGTAATCGTGAGCAGATAATCGTCCAGAGCATCGCCGAAGCCGTCAGTGGTGGTAGCGAAGTCGTACACCCCTTCGGGCAGCTCCATCGTGAAGACCAGTTTGCTGGAAGTGCTGGTGGCGTCGTCTTTCTCCCATTCCGAAGCAGCGTCCGCGCTGGCTGCCTCGATAAGCCCTGCGTTGTCAGGAGAATAGGTCGAGGCCAGATATACGGGAGGAAGCTCGATGCCGTTGTCGTCGATGGTGAGCTTCAGAGACCGTGCGGTGTAGTAGTAGGAGGAGGATTCAGTGGAAGGGTTTTGTGTTCCTGCGTAAAATTCCAACGTCACCGTCGGGGCTGCCGTGTCGTCTGTCACGGTGATGCCCGTGATTGGGGAGGAAGCGGACTGGGACGTGCCGTCGGCGAAGGTCACGGTGACCGCCATCCGTGAGGGGGGGTTGGTATCATAGGCTGTGCCGTTGCTGGACGGTATCTTCCCTGTGAGCGTCAGTCCTTCCGAGTCGCTGAGAGTGCCCAGTTCGGCGAATGTGGGAAAGAGGTAGGCGGAGCCCTCGTATGCGGGAGCGCCGGAGACGTCAAACGGGATTGGGCTGCCGACGTCCTGCCAGTTGCCGCCGCCGCTGTCGTACTGCATCTGCCCCTCTACTTTGACGATGCCGAGCTTTGTTTGGCTGGCTTCTGTGACCACGACGGAGATGTCGGCATCCAGTGAGTTGGTGCTGCTGATGACGTATGATAGGGAGGAAGCGTCGGCGAGCACCGCAGTCGCCGCCCCCGAGATGCCGGTGAGGTCGAACTGCACAGGTACATCATTGACGCTCGCTGCGTCCAAATCAGATACGCCAGAAATCCATGAGACGCTTTTGCTGGAGAGATAGGCGTCGAACTCACCGCCGCTGTTGGTGACCTTCAGCTTGGCGCCCTGCAAGTCAACTTGGTAGCGGGCGTATCCGAGAGTCGCACCCGACCATGAGATCTGCTTGCCGCTGGGGCTTGCATCCTCAAACGTCCATCCCGTCTCATAGGCGGTCCCAGCACTCCCTTTGAAGCCTGCCGCATCCCAGTCGAGCTCTATCCCGTTTGCCGTCGTAAGGTCGGTGAAAGGGATCGTCAGCGTGTCCGACGGATTGCCCGTGGCCGTAATGGTGATATCGGGCTCGACAGCGGTAGGAGAAACCGAAGTGCTCACGGTCACCGCGCTTGCCGTGACTTCATAGTCCTCCGCGCTCTGTATTGAGAAGCCCAGGCTCTTGGCGGTGCGGGAGGGGATGAAGGAGCGGGCGTCGAGCTGGCTTTGGAGGGTGGAGGCGCCTTGGGTCGTGGAGGCGGAGGCGGGTGCGGAGCCCGCGTCGGGGAGAACCACCCCGGCGCTCTGCGCCGCCCCTCCGGAGGGGAATGGGGCATCCTCTGCTGCCGGGATCTCTGCGTCCTTTGCCGCGTTCGATGCTGCGGCATCGACATTCCCCTCCTCCGGAGGGGTGGCGCGAAGCGCCGGGGTGGTCTCAGACGCAGCATCCGTTGCCTCTGGAATCGAAGTGGGTGCGGAATCCGCATCGGGGAGAGCCTCCGTGGCGGGAGCAGGTGTGGCATCCGCATCGGGGGAAACCACCCCGCCCCTTCGGGGCACCCCTCCGAGGGAGGGGAATTTGGCATCCTCGGATATGGGCGCATCCTCTGCCACTTCATCTGCTGGGGCCGTTTCCTCCTCCGCCGCTGCCGGGGCGGCCCTGTCCGCAACCGGCGTGTCGAAGACGGTTCCCTGTGGGGACGTGTCCTTCGCGGCCGCGTCGGTCGCGAACACGAGGTTCGCGGGGACGAGCGTGGCAACGAGCGCCAAGGAGCAGAGCACGCTCAACGCCCTCTTGGCCGGCTCCCGCCTCCGCACGTTCCGCACGGCCCGTGCGTTCCGCGCACCCTGTGCGCCTTGTGCGCCTTGTGCGCCTTGTGCGTTCCGCACGCGCTCCCTTGGCTCCTGCGTCTGCTTCTTCATCGTTGGTGCCCCTCTCTTTTAGGATATCCCTGCGTCGGTGTGAATGACGAGTGCTTCTTTTATCAGTACGAACCCCTCCGGTACCGGAGGCGGGGGTTGCAGCGGAGGCGGGGCGGGTGGCGGAGCACCGCTGAGCCTCTTCGAGCCGAGGCGGCGAGAGCGGGGCTTCCCCAGCCCCTTCGAGGGCGCGGCCGCGAGACCCGCCGGAGTCCGCTCCCCCAGCGCGATGCTGTTGCTCCTCGCCAGTTGGCCCGTGGCCATGCTGTTCTGCTCGTTGAAGGCGGCAAGCTCCCGCCGGGCCGTCACGCCGGTCTTTTGCTGGATTATCTGGAGGATGTGAAAGCGGAAGAAGAACAGGACGGCGAGCCCCAAGAAGAACACCGCCAGGACGATGCAGACTATGATGCCGCCGTGCAGCAGGGCGATGGTCTCCTGCATCCTCTCCAAGCTCACGAGGACTGCCCTCCCCCGTTGAAGCCTCGGTTCCTGAAGGCGGTCCCCACGTTCGTCCGGGCAGACACGACCTGCACCAGCGCAGCGTCTATCTCCTGCTGCTCGTCGGCGCTCTGGGTGCTCAGCCCTTCAAGGCCACGCTCCGCCTTGTCGAGCTGCCCGAGCATCTCTGCCTCGGTCACGCCGTCTCCTGCGAAGAGGCTGTTGTGTGCGTATATCTGGTAGATGACCTCGGAGTAGATCTTGATGGCCACAAAGGTGGAGCCGGTCGTGGCGACGAGGTCGCCGTCGCTGAATTCCGCCATCTGCGTCCAGATGTCACGGGCGCTGACCTCTTCGGAGTTCAGCACGCTCCCCTTGCCACCCCCGCTGGGGTTTAAAAAGCGCTCATAGTTCGTGGCGATGAAGGCGAGACGACGCGCCAGCTCGCTCTTCTGCACGTCGAGCGTTTCCGAGTCCGCCGCGATGCCGAGCCAGCCCTCGGCCTTGCCCTTGTCGCCCTGCCCGCCCTCGCTGCCTCCGCCCCGCTCGTCGTAGGCAAAGTAGTACGCGATGCCCAAATCGTAGGCGAAGGCGTCGTAGGCGACGGGGTTGCGGGCCTTGAAGCGCTCTACGTTGGTCGCGGCACCGTCGCTGGTGCGCTCGGAGAGCATCCTCTGCAGCATCTCGTTCTCGTCCCTGCCGAAGGCCTGGTCGCGCTTCGCGAGGTCGAGGAAGCTGTTGTAGGCCCTCTCGTTGACAGGGTCGAGCATGATGGCCTGCCAGTAGTAGTCCCCTACCGTCGAGACGTCGCCGCCCGCGCCCTGCTCTTGGGCCCTCTGCAACAGAACGTCGTAGCTACTTTGCAACTGGGCCTGCTCCGCGAAGGCGAATCCGCCCGCACCCAGGGCGTTGAGCAGCGCGAGCACGGCGGCGGCCAAAAACAGGCGCCACTGGACGGTGCGCTTCCTGCGGTACTCGTAGTCCAGCTCACGGTAGTGCTCGAGGTCGTACAGCAGCTCGGCGCAGGAGGCATAACGGTCGTCGGGGTCGCGCTGCGTGCACTTGAGGATGATGCTTTCAAGGCCGGAGGAGAGCTGGGGGTTCCATCGACGGATGGGATGCATCACATAGGGCGGCTCGCAGGGGTTGTGCCCGGTGACCAGGTGATACATCGTGGCCCCCAGGTTGTAGATGTCGGTGCGCGCGTCCGTCTGGTGCTTTCCGTACTGCTCGGGCGCCGCATAGCCCTGGGTGCCCAGGGGCACGGTGTCGTCGGAGCGTCCCTCCTTGAACTCGCGCGCCGTGCCGAAGTCGATTATCTTCACGTCCCCGTTGGGCTGGAGCATCACGTTGGAGGGCTTCATGTCCCTATAGATTATCGGAGGCTTGCGCGCGTGGAGGTAGCCCAACACGTCGGCGAGCTGCTTGGCCCACTTCACCACGTCGTCCTGAGGCAGGGCCCCGTAGTCCCTGAGCGCCTGGTTCAGGGAGTTGCCCTCGATGTAGTCCATGACGATGAGGATGGTGTCGTCGGCATCGATGACGTCGACGATGGAAGGGAGGTTGGCGTGGTGCAGACGCTTGAGGTATTCGGTCTCGGCGATGAGGCTCTGCTTGACGATCTCGTAGTTGTCCACGCCGTCCTTGCGGATCTCCTTGACCGCCCACTGTTTGTTGGCGCGCTCGTTCATGACCAGGTAGACGACGCTCATGCCGCCTCGTCCTATCTGGTTGAGCACCTTGTACTTGCCGTCTATGAGTGTGCCGACTTCCAACACGTTGCGCCCTGCCCTGTCCCTGTCTCTCGCCGTGTCCCGCCCGTGCCCCGCTTGTACCCCGCTTGTATCCCCCGTATCCCGCCGTGTCCCGTCCCTTGCCGCGCCTCCTGCGCCTACTGCGCCTTCACCACGATCGCCGAGATGTTGTCCTCCTCACGGCGGTACTTGTTCATGTCCGTCAGATAAACGATGCTGTTATAGAGTTGCTGCTCGTCAGCTTCCTGCCCAGGGTCGAGCGCCTCCCAGAACTCAGCAGGCGTGATCAGGTGCCGGAAGCCGTCCGAACACAGCATGAACAGCGAGCCCGGCTCAAAGCTGCCCTGCGTGAACTCCGGCTCGACGACCGTGCTTGCGCCCACGCACTGGAGCAGCACGTTGCGCCGGGAGTCCTGCTGCGCCTGCTCGGGCGTGAGCAGGCCCCTGTCGACCTCGCTCTGAACCACCGTCTGGTCCTTCGTCAGTTGGAGCAGGGCATCGAAGAAACGATAGACACGCGAGTCCCCCACGTTAAGGATGAAGAAGCGTCCTTCCACAAGCAGGAGCGCAACGACCGTCGTCCCCAGGCTCACATGGTTGAGTGCGCTGTACTCCAGCACCCTCGTGTTCATCCCGTTGATGAGCTGGTGCCAGCTGGCACAGAGTGCCTCGGAGGCGATGCCCTCCTGGAGCAGGTGAGGGAGTTCCGTCCGGAACCAGTCCTGGAAGGCCCTCGCCAGCGCGGCGCTTGCCACCTCGCCCTGGGAGAGCCCTCCCATGCCGTCGCATATCACCGCGAGGAACACCTTGCCCTGGGCGCTCTGTGCCTCCGCGAGGAACAACGAGTCCTGGTTCGTCTTCTTCTTGATCCCCACGTCGGTATGGTATGTGCTGATAAAGTCCAAACGGATCCCTGCGCCCGAGGCCCTACGCCTCGAAAACGAACTCTTCGTCCGAGAGCGTCACCTTATCGCCGTTCACAAGGGGGCTCTCCATGTTCGCCGCGATCTTCTTGCCGTTGACGAAGGTGAAGTTGGTCGTGCCCAGGTCGGTGATGAAGAACTGGCCGTCGTGCTGGGTGATCTTCGCATGGCGGCGCGAGATGGTCCCGTTGTCAGGAATCACGTAGTTCACCTTGCTCCGCTCCTTGCCGATGACGAACTCGGCGCGGTCTATGCGCACTCGCTCGCCGTTCGACGTCCGCAGCAGGATGACATCCGGGCCGCCGCCGAGCAGGCTCGTCTCGCCCACCGCAGGATAGAGCACGGTCGTCTCGCCCACCCCTGCCGTGTCAATGGCGGAGGCAAGCGGCACGTAGGAGGGCGGCTGAAAGCTGGGGGGTGCCGCAGGTGCGCCGCTCGGGGTGTTGGCAGGGGGGGTGTAGAGCGGCTGCTGGGCGGCAGCGGGCGCATCGAACCCGGAAGACGCCGCAGGAGCGGCACCGGCCGCGAAGGGCGGCGCGGCCGCGAAGGGCGGCGCGGCGCCCATGGGGAAGGAGGGCTGAGACAGAGGCGCCGCCTTCTTCTTCTTCGAGTTGATGATGACGATGACGACCACAGCGGCTATGACGACCACAGCAGCCGCCCCGATACCGAGTATGAGCGGCAACGGCAGCCCGGGTTTCTCCGTGAGGCCCTGCCGCGCGTCGGTGAGCGTGCTGACGGAGCTGTCCACCTCCCTCTGGGTCGCCGTGTCATCGGCTGCGACCGCCTTTGCCGCATTGAGAGCGCCCGTGAAACGGCTTGCCGACTCCTCCGTGTAGGCGTTCAGGTCGTCCGCAAGCGGCGTGAATTCGGCGATGCACGCCGTGAGATGCGTCTTGTCGATCGGCTCGGGCTCTACGGGAGTGTCGGGCTCTGTGGAATCCGCAGGCGTGGAACCGGTGGAGCTGCCGCCTGCAGGTTGGGGCGTGGAGGCCTCCGCAGCGGTATCGTAATTGATGTTCAGGGCATCAAGGGCGTTCTTGATCTGGTTTATGGAGACCGAGTAATAGTAGCCGCCGCTAAAGCCGCTGTCGGTGTTGGAGTTGCGGTCGGGCGTGTTTATCCCCACGACCGCACCGTTCTCGTCGACCAAGGGGCCGCCGTCGCTGCCACCCCCGATGGGAAGGCCGCTTGTGCTGTCGTCCGAGAGGAGCTTCGCATCGTGCTGGATGTAGTCGATGCCTCTGACGGTGGTGAGAGACCTGGAAACTGCACCGCTCTCGATGGTCACGTCAGCGGGGGTGTACGTCTCCGTCGTACTCAGAACCGGGAAGCCGAGGGCGTAGACGCCTGCGGTCTGCGCAATCGTCGCGCTGTCACCGAGCGCAAGCGCGGTCCTGCCGCTGATGGGCTGTTCGAGCCTCATGATGCTGAAGCCCATTTCTTCGGACTGGTTGACCACACTCAGCTTGATTTCTACGTCCCGCATGACAACGAGCCTTGCTTCCAAGTGATCCGAGCGAAAGCTGAGAATCCCCTTTGCTCTGCCATACTCGTCCATGAAGCGCTGTTCGAGAATGGAAGCGCCCCCGTTATTGGGGACGTTATTGACGTTGTTATAGCTGGTCACCAGGTGCCTGTCGTTGATAAGAAAGCCCGGGCCGAGATGAATCTTTACAGCAGTGCCGTCGATGTCAGAGATGTAATACAGGGCGACGTTCACCACCCCGTCCCTGTCGGCGGTCACCGCCTGCGACTCTGCGGCATAGGCCGTGGTCGGCACCAACATCAGGGTCAGCAGGAGCGCGGCCAACGCCGCACGTATCCCCCCACCAATTCCCAGGCCACTCAGACCAGCACCGCTTCGACGTGATGAGACAGTTGTATTCCCCATACGATCTCCCTTTCTAGCAATCCTCTTTCCTGAAGCGAATCAGGAAAACCATCCTTGGATGAAGACATGGAATGCAGGCGTAGACACGTCCCCAACCATACGTACACTCCTCTGTACGCACTCTCCTATCCCCCCGGATGGGGGGGGGGGGGGGGGGGGGGGGGGGGGGGGGGGGGGGGGGGGGGGGGGGGGGGGGGGGGGGGGGGGGGGGGGGGGGGGGGGGGG
>JAISGJ010000142.1 GCA_031263105.1 Coriobacteriales bacterium | reverse complement strand
GGGGGGGGTCGTACCGGCTGACTGATGGGGCGGCCAGTCGGCTGACCGATGGCTCGGCCAGCTCAAGGGAGTCTATCATGTCGATGAGCGCCTGTTGGGTATGAATGTCGAGCTTCTTGTAGATGTGGCGTATGTGAGTCCGTGTGGTGCTGTCAGAGATGTACAGCTGTTTTTGGATGTGTGCCGCGTTGCGCCCCTTGGCCAGCAGGAACAGGACCTCCGTCTCGCGGCGGGAGAGGAGGTAGCGGTCTGCGACCATGCCGCATTTGCGCTTGAACCAGCCGCTCGGCGACTGGGCGGCCTGTCCGTTCGACGACGCCCTGCCTTCGCCCCCGATCGAGTCGGCGGCACCCTCGCTCCCTTGTATGAGAAGGCGTCGGATGTCGTCTTCCTGCGGCAATGCGACGTAGGCCCACAGGATGGCGGTCAGCATGACGCACAGCACGGTGTGCTGCCCGATCGGCCCTAGGTCGCAGGCGCTCGTCACGAACACGCTGACAAGGGTTCCGAGGGCCAGCGTCCCCCGACCGAAGCCGAAAACGATGAAGGGCGATATGCGGTAGCGCTGCATGATGTCGCTGTAGTTGATCCACATGGCGTTTTCGAGCAGCAGGTAGCCCCCGAGCACGGTCAGTACCCAGGTAACGGACGTTTCGCCGGCATACAGGCTGGAGCCGAGCAGGATGAGGGCCACAAGCGGCGCGAGCGGACGGAAGAGAAAGTTGAGCCGCTGCTTCTGAGTGAGCAGGACGATCATTATGAGCGCGCTTGTGAGGACGCATGCCCCGACAATGCCCAGGATGCGAAGCGAGCTGCTCTCAGCGTCGGACAGCACGCCGAGGGCCGATGTGCGCATGATGCCGAGCACGAAGCCGAACAGGAGGCCGGGAACGCCGATGCGCAGTGCGAACGGCCCCCGCCGTATCTTGAGCGTGGTCTGCGAGAACTCGAGCCGGTCTATCAGGATCGAGCTGTTCTTGTAGAGGCAGTAGCACTCCGCCCAAGGCAACAGCGCCGTGACGACGAATGCTGCAAGGGGAGCTGCCGCCGCCATCTCAAGGAGCAGGGCATAGGCGAACATGCCCGCAACAAGCGCTGCGGCCGTAGAGGTGGTGATGGTCGCGATGTCGCACTGCCCGAACGAGATGCCGTGGCTCATGAGCAGGATGACGGAGCCTACGCCGGCGCATGCCGCACCCGCCCAGAGGGCGAGCAGCCCCAGGGCCGTCCCCGCATCGGCCAGAGCGACCAACAGCGTCCCTACGCAGGTGAGCCCTGCGCCGACGGCACGTATGGTATAGCGGACCTCTCGGGTGAAGAAGAGCCTGCGAAGCGGCCTGAAGGCGACCGCATAGGCAAGGAGCGCGAGGGCGAAGAAGGCGAGGGAGGCCATATAGAACATCAGGGTCGTCTCCTCGGCGCTTCCTTTGCCGGAGAAGTAGAACAGATCCCCCGAGAACATGACCAGATAGACCCAGGCCCAATGGATGCCGAATCCGACGGTCAGGGAAGGCGAGAGCCTGCCGAGGGAGAACTGCGCCTCCTCGCTGCTGTCGATCCTGATGCCGGGTAGCTTTATCTCCAAGTCGGCCTCTCCCTTGTATGGATACTTGGACTACTTCTGTGCTCCCGTCCAATCATACGGTATGCGATTGCGGAAAGGCATCCAGAAGACGTTTCCGAATACCGGCATGACGTGGGAATTCGTAAAAATCATCGGCTAAAGACGATGTTTGGGGGGAATCTCCCAAGGAAATCACCTGCATCCTGCGACGTGTCGCCCGGAGGCCTCCCTACGATGTGGTCATCGTTTTCTCGTGGGCGTGCATCGTGGACGTGCGCGCTTGTCGGGCAGGTATGTTCGAGACCGAGACGAAGGGAAAGAGTATGACAGAGTGGAAGAGGCAAGTCGGCGACGAGACCGTCTATAGGACCTGCGCCTGGTCGCCGCCTGGATGCCATCCGGTCGGATGCGGCCTCCAGGTGCACGTCAAGGACGGCAGGGTGACAAAGGTCGAGGGCGACCCCGAGCATCCCATCACGAAAGGCTCCCTGTGCCCCCGCTGCCTTGCGCTGAAGGAGTACATCTACCATCCCGACCGTGTCACCCATCCTCTGAAGCGCGCCAAGGAGGATCGCGGAAAGGACACGTGGGAGCAGTGCTCGTGGGACGAGGCGATCGACATCGTGGCCACCAACGCCAACGAGATCATCGAGAAGTACGGCGGGGAGACCATCTGCGTCTTTGGGGGCACCGGCCGCGAGGCGAACAACTGGTACCCCCAATGGGCGAACCTGGTCTTCGGCTCGCCCAATTCCTGCTATGCCCAGGCCGGCTGGTCCTGTTACGGGCCGAGGATGTCCAACACCGCTTTCATGATCGGCGGCGGTTACCCGGAGATCGACTATGCCATGAAGTTCGAGGACCGTTACGAACATGAGGGCTGGGTGCCGCCGGAGGTCATCGTGCTCTGGGGCAAGGAGCCGTTGCGCAGCAACCCGGACGGCATGTACGGCCACGCCATCATCGAGATGATGATCCGGTTCGGCACGAAGATCATCTGCGTCGACCCGCGTATCACCTGGATCGGCACGAGGGCGGAGGAGGTGCTGCAGGTCCGTCCCGGCACCGACACCGCCATGGCCATGGCCTGGATCTATGTCCTGGCGCACGACGACCTGGTCGACCGCGAGTTCATCGACATGTGGACCTACGGCTACGACGAGCTGGTGCAGCGCGTCCAGGACATGCCGCCCTCGCGTGCGGCGGAGATCTGCGGCGTGCCCGAGGAGCAGATCTGGCGGGCGGCACGCCTCTACGGCAACGCCAAGCCCTCCAGCCTTGCCTGGGGGCTGTCGGTCGATGAGAACCCCAACGGCACGCAGCTCGGCCAGTGCCTCATCGCCCTGATGACCATCACGGGCTTTTTGGACGCTCCCGGCGGAACGACGCTCGGCATGGGCGACGACCAAGGCAACGCCGTGCGTGACGGCGGCGCCATAGCCTCCGACGAGAAGGTGGACGACGAGACCGACTCGACTTTGGCGCTGGCGATCAAGAACGGCATCATGAGCGAGGAGTGCTGGAACACCAAGCGCATCGGCGTCGACAAGTATCCCGCCGTGGGTGCCGTCATGTGGACCGTGCATCCCGACGAGTTCATCAAGGCCTTGGAGACCGGCGACCCCTACCAGATGCACATGGCCCTGTTCGTCGGCTCCAACCCCGTGGGCACCGCCATCTCGGCCGAGCCGCAGCGCTGGCACAAGGCCCTGAAGAAGCTGGACTTCAACTTCGCCTGCGACCTCTTCATGAATCCGACGACCATGAGCTGCTGCGACGTCTTCCTGCCTGTGGCCAGCACCATCGAGCATGACGGCATGGTCGTGACCCACTACGGCCTGAACGCCTCCTTCTACGGTGCCCAGAACAAGTGCGTCCAGGTGGGCGAGTGCAAGAGCGACGTCGAGATCATGATGATGGTGGGCAAGAGGACCTTCCCCGATTTCTGGAACCGCTTCGAGACCGAGGAGGATTACAACAACTTCCACGTCATGCGGAGCTGGCTGCCCTATACCACGCTGCGCGAGAAGGTCACGGTGATGAGCAACGAGCCGTACTACAAGTTCGCAGTGGGCAAGCTGCGCCCCGACGGGCAGCTCGGCTTCCCCACGACAACCGGTCGCGTGGAGCTGTATTCCTACGCCTACGCGAACTGGGGCGAGGACCCGCTGCCGTACTTCGACTATCCGGCCTATGGGCCCGAGCATACGCCGGAGCTCATGAAGGAGTACCCGTTCATCCTGACGACCGGTGCCCGCCGGCAGGAGTTCTTCCACTCCGAGCACAAGCAGGTGCCGAGCCTGCGCCAGCTCACCCCCTACCCGCAGCTGGATATCAACCCTCGCGACGCAGAGAGGCTGGGCATCAACGAGAACGACTGGGTGGAGATCGAGTCGCCCTACGCCAAGGTCCGCCAGCGTGCGCACGTGGTGCCCACTATCAAGGAAGGCGTCGCCCATGCGATGCACGGCTGGTGGTATCCCGAGGAAGAAGGCGCGGAGCCCAACCTGTTCGGCAACTGGAAGGCGAACATCAACATGCTGATGCCCAACAGCGTGAACGGCAAGCTGGGGTTCGGCAACACGTTCAAGCAGATGATCGTCAAGCTCGCCAAGGTCGATGGCGAAGGCGGCCCCAACGACCCGACCGACGCAGCGGACACCGTCGAGCCCAGCCGGGCGAAGGTGTTCACCGTGCAGCAGGTATGGCGCCCCGAGGACAAGCTCGTCAGGGCTTGAGAGACAACGAAGGAGGCACAGCAATGGCCCAAAACGCCATCTACATCAATTACGAGTTCTGCTCCGGCTGCCACAGCTGCGAAATCGCGTGTCGCAACGAGCTTGAGCTGAGCGTGGACGACTGGGGCATCAAGGTCCTTGAGGACAGGCCGCGCCAGCACGCGGACGGCTCCTGGCATTGGGACTACGTCGCACTCCCGACCGAGCTGTGCGACCTCTGCGAGGAGCGCGTCGCGAAAGGCGAGCTTCCCTCCTGTGTCCAATGCTGCCAGGCCAAGGTGCTCGAGTTCGGGACCATCGAGGAGTGCGCAAGGAAGCTTGAGGAGAAAGGCAACAAGGCGGCGATCTTCATTCCCTGACTCGTCGGGGGCACGCTGACTCGAAGCTGGGGAATGCGACGAAGGCCAGGGAGTGGCGCCGCATTCCCCTCTCGCAAAGGAGATGGGTGCGTGTGAGCAGTTGTGGTGCGTTTTGCTCGTTCTGCGGAAGGTGCGGCAGGTTCGTCAATACGGAGTTCTCATTGAGCAGGCCCTCGGGCATTCCGCCTCCGGGCCTCTCGGTGCGAGACGTGCGGCAGCGGACGGATGCCGGCGGCACCGAGGAGACCGAGGGCAGCGGCACCTGCCCATCATGCGGCGCACTGCCGTCGCCTGCGGTGCGACAGAGGGCGCGACGGGCACCGGAGAAAGCCGCAGGTACTAAGGATATCGACTTACCGACAATAAGGAGGGAACACTATGAGTGCAACTGAGATATCAGCGAGCATTGCCAAGGGTACCGTGCCCTTCAGTATGAAGAAGCTGATTGCGTGGATCGTCGCAGCAGCCGTGTATCTGTTCTTCGCGTTTGTGTGCCCGGTGCCCGAGGGCCTTGAAAGGCCCGCCATCGCCGCCGTAGGCATCCTGGCCTGCCTGATCGTCCTTTGGGTGACCGAGGCGATCCCGTTCATCGTCTCGGTCCTGGTGATCTTGGTTCTGCTGCCCTTCTCGGGCGTCATCCCGATAGCCGACGTCTATGGGGCGACCACGTCGTCGGTGGTCTTCTTCTGCTTGTTCGTCTTCGCCCTGTCCGGGGCGGTGATGGCCTCGCCTATCCCGTACCGCATCGCCAACGTCGCGCTCTCCTGGTCCAAGGGCAGCACGGCGAAGCTGATCTTCGGCATCATGCTCGCCGACGCCGTCCTCTCGATGTTCGTCTCCGACCTGGCCGCCTCGGCGATCTTCGTCGGCCTCTCCATCTCCATCGTGGAGGCCAACGGCGGTGTCAAGGGCAACTCCCAGCTGGCCAAGGCCCTGTCCATCGGCTGCGGTGCCGCCGCCGCCATCGGCGGCATCGGCACCCCCATGGGCAACTCCCTGAACATCCTGTGCATGACCATGGTCGAGCAGTTCATGGGCGTCCGCGTCACGTTCCTGGACTGGATGGTCATGGGCGTTCCGATGGCCTTGGTGGCCACCTGTCTGACCGCGTTCTGGCTGATCAAGGTCTTCAAGTGCGAGCCCGTCTCTGAAGACGCCATCAGGAAGGTTCAGGAGCAGATCAGCAGTTTCGGCAAGATCTCGGCCCATGAGGTCAAGATCATCGTCTGGTTCGTCATCGTGGTGGGCTTGATGATCTCCACCACCTGGATCACCTCTCTGAACATGATGATGATCAGCTTCGTGGCCGCCATCGTGGCCTTCGTTCCCGGCATAGATCTGATCTCCAAGAAGGACTATTACAAGAACATCGGCTGGGACGTGATCATGATGATCGCCGGGGTCACGGCCCTCTCCGCCGGCCTTGTGGGCACCGGCGTCGCCGCCTGGTTCGTGAACACGGTGCTGGTCGGCGCCGATGCCTGGCCGATGCTCGTCGTCGTGCTGGTGGCCTGCACGGTCACGGCCTTCCTGCATATCTGCATCCCGGTCGGCCCGCCGACGGTGTCGGTGGCCCTGCCCCTGATCATGGCATTGGCGGCGGTGACGGGCGTCAACGGTGCGGTGATCGCCATGATCGGCGGCACGTTGGGCGGCGTCACCACGGTCATCCCGGTGGATTCGATCATGCTCATCTGTTATGAGAAGGGCTGGATCACCATGGGAGAATGGCTGAAGAAGGGCTGGTTCACCGTCCCGCTCCTGATCGTTCTCTGCACGCTCTGGCTGCCGCTCGTCAGCATGCTCATGGGCTTCTAGCCCTTCTGGGCCTTCTGGCACACAGCCCTCCCTGGCGGCGGCTGGGGCCGCGCGTTACTGACACCCCACTGTCACCCCGACCCCCCCACTGTCATCCCGGCCCCCACTGTCACCCCGAGCCCCACTGTCACCCCGAGCCCCACTGTCATCCCGAGCCTGTCGAGGGATCCTCGGCCGCGCCAGCGGTCGACCGCAGGTCGGAGGGCCCCCCGACCTGCCGTTGGACACTGCGTGTCCAAAGATTCCTCGGCGGGGCTCGGAATGACAGTGGGGGTGTGAACTCAGTAACGGCCGTGCAGCAAGAGTGAGCAGGATGTTGGCGGGCGGAGCCCGAGGCACGCCCGCCAACGCGTATGAGGGAGTCGTCGATATGGACGGTTATATAGCGATAGCGCTGGTAGGCGTCATCTTTTTCGTGGCGGGCCTTGTGCTGCGGAGGGCAAGGATCACGAAGTCGAGGGAAGAGCGCATGGAGGAGTACTACCGGGACTACCAGCAGAGGATGGACAAGTTCCGCAAGCAGTAAGCTCTGCGCACCGCACCGTGTTCTCGACAGACAGAGGAGGAGAGAGAGCGTTCATGTGTTTCAGGCCTGCAAGTGTGAGTTCGGAGATAACCTGCCCGAAATGTGGGGCCAAGAACCCCTTCACAGCCATGGAGTGCTCGGGCTGCGGCGCCACGGCGGAGGAGATCGCGGCCGCCATGCCCGCAGTCCCCGGGATGCCCGGAGCGCCCGGGATGCCGGGTGCCCCGGGCGCTCCCGGGATGCCGGGCGCCCCTGGTGCGCCCGGGGCGCCCAGGCCTCCGGGGCCTCCTGGTGCTCCCGGGATGCCGGGCGCGCCCAGGCCCCCCGGCGCACCCGGCGCACCCGGCGCACCCGGCATCCCCAAGCCCCCCGGCGCCCCCGGCATCCCCAAGCCCCCCGGTGCTCCGGGCAAGGCGAGTGCCGATTGACCGGAGCAGACGTGCAGCCGATACTGCCCTTGGGAGCTGATGCCGCGTGACCGCAGTCCAGATAGCCGCCATCGCTGTCTTCGTCGGCGTCATGGCCCTTATCGTGAGCGAGAAGATACACCGCACCCTTGCCGCCCTCTTGGGGGCGGTCGTCATCATGGTGAGCGGCATCGTGCCCTTCGAGGCGAGCCTTGCGCACATCGACTTCAACACGCTCGGCGTGCTCGTGGGCATGATGCTCCTCGTCGCCGTCATGAGGCGCTCCGGCATCTTCGAGTACGTCGCCATCAAGGCGGCGAAGCTGGTCAAGGGCGACCCGTGGCTCATCATGGTCGCCCTCGCGGTGATCACCGCCCTGCTCTCCGCCCTGCTCGACAACGTGACGACGGTGCTGCTCGTAGGGCCGATGACCTTCATGATATGCAAGGAGCTCCGCCTCAGCCCCGTCCCCTTCTTCGTCACGCAGATAATCGCCTCCAACGTCGGCGGGACCTCGACCCTCATAGGCGATCCTCCCAACATCATGATAGGCTCTGCGGCAGACCTCACCTTCTTCGACTTCGTCGCCGTCGACGCGCCCGCCGTAGCGGTGGTCCTCGTCGCCATGCTCGCGTGCTTCCGCTTCCTCTATGGGCGGAAGATGGCGGTTGCAAGCGAGCTGCGCGAGCGCATCACGGGGCTTGACGAGAGCGGGCTTATCGCAAGCCGGAGCCTGTTCATAAAGAGCATCGTGATGCTCGTGCTGGTCGTCGTCGCCTTCATGCTCCACGGCATGCTGCACCTCGAGTCCTCGGTGATCGCCCTGTCCGGGGCCGCCCTCATGATGCTCATCGGGCGCCAGGATATCGAGGAGGTCGTCCTTGGCGTCGAATGGTCGACCCTCGGTTTCTTCGGAGGGCTCTTCATCGTCGTCGGCGGCCTGGTCGAGACCGGCGTCATCGACATGTTCGCGCAGCTCCTCATCACCGCGACACAGGGGCAGGAGGTCGTCGCCATACTGACGATACTCATCGCCTCCGCCGTCATCTCCGCGATAGTGGACAACATCCCCTTTGTCGCGGTGATGATCCCCGCCCTGCTCGCCATGGGGGAGGGCGGCGTCGACGTCGAGCCGCTCTGGTGGGCGCTCTCGCTCGGCGCCTGCCTCGGCGGCAACGGGACCCTGATCGGGGCCAGCGCCAACGTCGTGCTCTCAGGCATCTCCAACCGCGAGGGCCACCCCCTCACCTTCATCGAGTACCTCAAGGTCGGCGCCCCCCTGATGGCGCTCTCCGTTGCGATCTCGGGCGTGTACCTCGTGCTGCGCTTCGGGCTGTGAGCGGGGGATGCGAGGGCGCTTCCTGCCTGTCTGACGATTTGCACTGCGCTGAAGGCAAGAGCGCTCCTCGTCAGGCGCAAGGCCGCACAATGGTTCGACATGTGTGGCCTGTCCCTGTCATCCAAAACAACCAACGCAGGCAGAAGCTTCATAGGCATTCAAATCACGTCGAGGGCACAAGAAGAACGACAGGCATGGCATCAGGCCCAGCGGCGGCGGCGGTAGAGGAGGAGGCCCAGCAGGCCGCATGCCGCAGTGACGCCCAGCAGCACCAGCAGCGACACCCAGTCAGTGAGCAGGCTCACGCCCTGAAAGGCGTCCTTGGACAGTCGCACCACATGGGTAAGGGGCAGGGCGCCGGCAAAGGCCTTCACGCCCTCGGGGAACATCTCGTGCGGCAGGGTGGCGCCGGATATGAACATCATGACGAAGAATACGATGTAGCTGACCAGATTGACGGCCTTCACCGACCTGAGCACCGAGGCGATGAAGAAGCCGATGGCGAACATCGCCGTCAGGGAGAGCAGTGTCACGGCGGCGATCGTCAGCAGCGAGCCGGTGATCTGTATGTCGTAGAGGACGACTCCGGCCACGAGCATCACGGCAGCGCCCAGTATCGAGGAGACGAGGCAGAGGGTGATCTGGGCCAGGATGACGCCGCCCTTGCCGCAGGGCGTGGCGTCGAAGCGCCTGTAGACCCGTTTGTCCTGATACTCCGCCAGTGTCAGCGGCAGGGTCATCAGGCCGTTGACCGCCACGACCAGCCCCAGATACGCAGGAACGCTGGCATCCATCGCCCCCAGGCCATTATAGAAAGGTGTGGGCTCGTTGCCGTAGATGCTCCCAAAGAGCACCAGCATCAGCAGCGGGAAGACGAACGTGAAGAACGGGCCGAAGAAGCCGCGCAGATAGAGCAGCGCCTCGGTGCCCACAGCAGTGACGAAGGCCCTGAGCGTCATCGTGTCACCTCCATGGTGAGGGCGCCCCTCTTGGGCACCAGGGACAGGTAGAGGTCCTCCAGAGACATCCGGGGGTCGTACTCGTGCGGTGGCAGGACGGCCTGAGCGTAGGTGCGCAGGCCCGGCAACTCGCCGTAATAGAGGGCCTTGCCGGCCAGCATGAAGAGCACCCGGTCGGCGAGGGCCTCGACCTCGTCCATGGAGTGGGAGACCAACAGGATGCCCAGGCCGGCAGTTCGCAGCTCCTTCAGGCTGTGCCAGAGGCTGCGACGGACCTCCGGGTCAAGGCCGGTTGTCAGTTCGTCGAGGATCAGCATCCTGGGTCGTGGCAACAGTGCCAACAGGACGCTCAGGCGCTGGCGCTCGCCGCCGCTGAGCCTATCGACGGGGCGCCTGGCCTTGTCGCCCAGATCCAGCTGCTCCAGCAGTGCGCGCCAATCGGCAGGCTGACGGTAGAAGGACGCGAACAGCCGACAGAGTTCGCCGACCCTGATCTTGTCCGGGTAGCTCACGTCCTGCAGCTGCACGCCCAGCTGGGAGTAGATTGCCCTACGCTCCGCATGCGGGTCGAGTCCAAAGACGTGCACTGTGCCTCGGGTGGGCTGACGCAGGCCCTCCAGGCACTCCACAGCCGAGGTCTTGCCCGAGCCGTTGGGGCCGATCACGGCCAGCACCTCGCCTTCGTTGACGGCAAACGACAGGCCGTCGACGGCCAAGGTCTGCCCGTAGCGGACCGCCAGTCCCCCTGCACGTGCCAACTCTCTCATTTCTTTACCTCCGTATTCTCATGGCAACGATCCAGCCTTACAGTTCCTTGCAGTGTGCAGATTAGGGGATTTCTGCAGGGGGATGTTGCGCATGGCGACAACTGGGCGGATTGCCCGGATAACCTGTTGCCAGCTTGGTTTTCGGCGGTCTCGGCGGGCCGGATTGCCAACTACATGTAGAATTCGACCACTTATATACCGGTTGCCCCGATTTTCTCCTCCGATTCTACAATGGTTATCGGCAGTCATGATGCAGCTTGGGGCATGGCCTATAATCGTCGTAGTGTCGAATTCTCAAGTAGGTGGGAGGTGCCATGGAATACCGGCTCGAGATAATTTTGGACGAGGAGGCGCAGGTTCCGCGCATCCTCATCCATACGGCTGCGGTCGATGGCGACATCCAGGAGCTGGTCGACAGGATCAAAGGCGAAGGCCGACAGGTGCAACGACCAAGCGAGCGACGCCTGCTGGGCTTCAGGGAGGACGAGACGGTGCTGCTGGACTTCGATGGCATCTACCGTTTCTTTACCCAGGGTCAGACGGTCCAGGCCCAGACCAGACAGGGGGACATCCGTGTCAAACAGCGGCTCTATGAGTTGGAGGAGCTGCTCAAGAACACCGGCTTCATCCGGGTGTCGCACTCCGAGATCGTCAACTTCGCCAAAGTCAAGAGCTTCGAGCTGAGCATCAGCGGCACCATCAACCTCAAGCTGGACAACGGCACGTATGCCTATGTCTCGCGGCGCAACGTCCGCGCAATCAAGGACTACCTGGGAGCTTGAGAGGCAGGAGGACATACCATGGAGATGAGAACATCAGGTCGCGAGGAAGCCGTCAGGCAGGCCCTGCTCGGGTTGCCCATCGGCATTGCCTTCGGAACGGTGGCCATGTTGCTGGCGTCGCTGTCTGTGGGTGACGGCGCATTGCACGCCGTGACGCCGACGCTGTTGGGGCGCATCCCCAACGAGCTGGCCGCCTTTAGCCTGCAGACCTTGCTCTGCGCCCTCTACGGCGTGCTGTGCATGGCCGCCAACCATATCTTCAAACTCAGCACGTGGAGCCTCGCCCGCCAGACGCTGACTCACTTCCTGCTCATTGCTCCGGCCATCGTGGCCATTGCGGTCTTCTGCGGCTGGATACCCTTTTCGCCCCTCGCCTTGGCCCTCTACCTGCTCTTTTTCGTGGCGCTCTACGCGATCATCTGGCTATCGATCTGGCTCTACTGGCGCAACGAGGTCAACAAGCTCAACGCCAGGCTGGGGAGATTCAACTGAGCGCATCCCTGTGGCGAAGGTGTCGTTTTCCTGGGCGTCGGTGGGGAGCACCCCCGCTGCCCCGTTGCGATAGTGCGCCCTGACCAGCGCGTTCCTGAAAAAGAGCACGGTTTAGACAATATAGCGCTTCCGAATCACTCCTGAATCTGGAAGGCCCCACACGATTTTGCAGATGAGCTTCGACCACCAGCTCTGCGTTGCCAGCGGTTGCCAGCACCGTATCATCAGTCCTGTGGCAATCGTCTCATAGTGATACGATTATGGCACTATTGATGATACGCAAAGAGAAGTCTATATCAGCACGTCAACTATCTCGTCAGCTATGTTCTTGCGTTTGTTCTCAATCTGTCTGACGGCGATGGTGTGCATGTCGTAGTTGACCCCGATGTTCGTCACGTCCAGCTTCTGCACGGCGTCAATCATCCAAGGCAGAGCCTCATAGAGGGAGACGATCGTGTCATTGACTTCCGCCTCACTCATCACACTCACTGATTGGTACCCAGAGCCTTGGCGGTGCTCGAATCCGTGTTTCTTCAGGAAACGACCGATTCTGGCGTAGACGCCCCGCCTGCCGGACTCGCCAAAGAACTGGCGCAACGTCGCCGTGTCGAGGTCGAAGTTGACTGCCTTCCTCCGCTTCTGGACAGCCAATTCAGGCGAATGCTCTCTGCTTGGCTGCGTAGTGCTCCCGCAGGTCCTCGACTGCGAAGTCCTTGGGGTCGGGAGAATCGTCGCTGTTGAACCAGAGCCAGGTCTTCACGTTGTCTAGGAACCAAGGCTGATCCTTGAGCAGCAGTATCGCGTTCCAAAAGTTGGCGTAATCAGACGCGTTTCCGCGCTCAAGGTAGAACCCGTCTCGATTCTTGATCAGGCCATATTTCTTTGTGAACACGTTGTCCACCGCACGATGGATCTTGTCGACATCGTACTTCTTCTCACGTGCTATCTTGTTGTCATCCATAAGAACCTGGACTTTGAGCATCGTCAACCCTTTCAGAGGCACTCTAAGCCATAAGGCGAAAACCGTTTTACAGCGGAATTCTACCATATCCCAAAGAATCCAAGCGCTGCTGTCAACCGATTGTGCGTCAGGAGGTTGATTCGTCTTCCAGGTATCGACGAATGCCGCGTCGTGACGGGCGGCATGCTATAATCCCTGCATGAGCAACAAACGCGACCACTAGGGAGACGATGATTTAATCGCCTGCCATCTTTTAATCGTGTTAGGCAGCCCGCTAAAGCGGGCTGTACTGTCTTGCGTATCGCACTATCTACCCTACACGACCCTGCCCTACGTACCCAAAGGCCCTGGACACGCAGGACAAAGGGACGGCAGCGACATCATGTCTGATAGGCAATTATGCTATAATAGTTGCATATGCACTGGGAATCAATTGGTACGCAAAGGAGAATCCTGACGGCACGCAGGTCTGGGTAAGGGAGCGAGACGGAGTTATCAGAGAGGCGGGCGTCAATCCAATGCCAAGGCCTTGGGACGACGTGACGGGATTCAATAGAAACCCCAATAGGAGCGAGTAATATGCACATGAAGGAAGCGTACTATGCAATGTTCGATACTCTCTTTGAGTATTGGGAGGCGAACAGGCTCGACGACCTCGGCGACATGCTCAGCGACCTGAGTCCCTATACGTTCAAGTCCGATGAGTACGTGTCGGCCGACCCGGCGGAATACGCGGACTGGAAGGATGCCTGGGCGCAGATAGTGGGCACCGACAAGGATGCGACGCCCTCCCAGGTCTTCGCCGTCGCCTGCACGCTTCTTGATTATTATGCGGACAATCTCAGCTACGATCTCGGCGAGTCGTGGTCCGTTCTTCAGAAGGGCCTCGGCATTCAGCCCGATGAGGTCGCCATGGCGGTATGAGGACGCGCGGCATTGAGCCAGTAGGTGTTCACACCCCCACTGTCATTCCGAGCTCCGCCGAGGAATCCTTGGACACGCAGTGTCCAACGGCAGGCCAGGGGGCCCTCCGACCTGCGGTCGACCGCTTGCGCGGCCGAGGATCCCTCGGCAGGTTCGGGATGACAGTGGGGGTGTGAACACACGTCAGTAGCTGCGACGACCCTGCGACGAACGATGCCTTGGCGGAGCGAGGGGGCGCACGAGAGGCAGGTGCCGTGATACACTTGCACTCGATTGTTGGCAGCCACGGTCGACAGGGTCATCCGGCGTTCACGTTGCAAGGAGCGGGGAGCTCGCATGTCTGAGTCGATGGGTCTTCATACGTTCGAGCGCATCTTCAGCCGGAGGATATTGGATCGCGGCTGGGCCTACTTCGAGGACGGCCACGTCAAGCTGCTGCGGCAGGACGGTGCCAGATGGACGGCGAAGGTTGCGGGGAGCACGTATTACAACGTCGAGGTCGAGGTCGACGGCGACGAGGTCGATGCCGCGTCCTGCGACTGCCCCTACGACCGCGAGGCATTCTGCAAGCATGTCGCGGCCGTCTTGTACGCCATTCGGGAGCAGCGCGTCGTCGGCTCGGAGCGTGCGCCCGGCACAGGGTGTCGCAAGGGCAGGAGCCGTCCGGACGTGGACCTCGAGGCGCTGTTCGACAAAATGGAGAAGCCCGATCTTGTCTCCCTTATGATGGGGATGCTGAACTCGAACCAGGCGCTGAAGGACGAGATGGTCTTTCGCTTCAGGGACGTCGGGGACGATGAGGTCGATGCCGCAGCCTATGCAAGGGAGCTCATGGTGTCCTCCCTCATCGGTGCCTCTGAGGGCGAGTACATCGACTGGTACCACGCCAACGAGGCCTTCGAAGGCGTGGCGAAGGCGCGAAGGCTGGCAAAGGAGAGCTTGAAGAAGGGCGACGTGGGGGCGTTTATCGACATTTCACTCGCGACGCTCAAGGTCATGCTGGAGTTCAAGGGTTCGTTCGACAGCGACTCCTACGAATACGTGGAGGGCGCGATGGAGGAGGCGGTCGAGTCCTTGGGCAAGGGGCTGAAAAGGGCGGGGCAGCTGGGCGAAGAGGAGAGGGCGAGGTGCTTCGCGCGGGTCTTCTCCTTCGCCGTGTCCCTGAGCGGCGGATACGACAGTGACTGGTGTTATCGGATTTTAGGGGAGTGCGCCGAGTCGGCCACGGATCCGGCGTTGAGGAAGGA
This sequence comes from Coriobacteriales bacterium, assembly GCA_031263105.1. GTDB lineage: Bacteria > Actinomycetota > Coriobacteriia > Coriobacteriales > UBA8131 > JAISGJ01. The sequence continues at coordinate 25,748 of JAISGJ010000142.1, read as the reverse complement.
GATGGACGGCTTTCTGGATGCCCGCACCAAGGCGTTGGGAGGAAAGAGGGCTAACGACTACAACTGCCGCTCTGAGAGGGAGCGGATCGAGAATCTCCGTGAACGGATACTGGTGGTGGCTGAGGGGGCAAAGGCCGCTTTCTCATATATGTCCAAGCATTTGGGGAACGAGGGCTTCCGCGAGACGCTGTTCGAGGCGGCTCTCGGCGAAGGGGATCTTCAGAAGGCGCTGCGGCTGTGCCGTGGCGAGGACGTGCCGGGCAAGGCGCCGATGCAGCTCGGGGGCAACTGGAGGGTCAAAGAGCATGACATCTATGTGCAGCTCGGCGACGAGGCCAACCAAAGGCGCACGGCACGGGAGCTGTATCTGGCGGGCTACGGGCAGGGCCTGGAGTACTACCAGGAGCTCAAGGCGCTCACCGCGAGGCGCGAGTGGGTGGCGGAGCGCAACGCGCTGCTCGACGAACTCGAGTCCGGCAGGGGCTGGGGGGCCACCAGGTACCTGGAGGTATTGAAGCACGAGGAGCTCAAGCCACGGATCATGAAGTACTGCAAGTCCCACCCGCTTTCGGTCTTCAGCCTCTATTCGTATCTTCTGCCTGAGAACGAGAAGGAGGTCGACTCCCTCTTTGTGGGCGAGATCGTCGCGTTTGCAAGGGCAGCCTATACGCGGAAGCAGTACGGGGAACTGCGAGGCAAGCTCGACCGCTACAGCGCAGCGTTAGGAAGTGGGCGTGCCCACATGCTGCGCGACAAGATACTGGCCGAATACCCCACCAAGCCGGCACTGCGCGAGGAGCTGGGCAGGCGCTGAGACTGCGTCGAGCCCGCGATGCAGAGCCCGCCTCGTCGGTCACTTCTGCGCGTAGAACACGCCGTATATCAGGTGGCGGTACAGGCACTCGACGACCTTGAAGCCTGCTGAGCGGAGATGGGAGAGCTGGCTCTCGAGCGGTGCCGGCCTGTCGAGGCGCTGGCTGCTGACGAAGCGCTGCACCTCGTCCTCGGACAGCCCTTGGCGCAGGAAGCCCTGCAGCTGCCGGTGCATCTCCTGTTCCAGTCGCTCGTCCTCGCAGCTGACCAGGTCGGCATTGAAGAACTCCCCGTTGGGTTCGAGCAGCCCGAAGACCCTCACGGCAAGCTCTCGCTTCTCGTCCGCCGTGAGGTGGTGGATCGAGAGCCCTGAGATGACGAGGTCGAAGCGCTCGTCGAAGGGGAAGCTGCGATAGTCTCTCACTCTGAAGTCTATGTTGGGGTTGTCCTTGAAGCGCTCGCGGGCAACGGCGAGCATCTCGTTCGAGAAGTCGAGCAGGGTCACACGCGCATCAGGGTAGCGCCCGAGGAGGAAGGACGTCGAGAGCCCCGTTCCGCCCCCGAGATCCAGCACGCGCGGCGACTGGTCGCAGTAGGCAAGCGCCTCCACGCCGATACGGTAGAACTCGTCGAAATGGGGGATAAGACTGCGCCTGTTGGCGTCATAGGCGGTCGCCCGGGCATCAAAAGAAGCCTGTACCTCGTCTACCATGAACACTCCTTCTCTGTAACGTCCTCGCGCGTGTTGAAAGCGCTTCCTTGGGTGCGCTCCGTTGCTGTCCGTACCCTCACTGTTATTCCGAGCCCTTCGGCTGCGCTCAGGGTAAACTCCGGGGCGAAGCCCCGCAGCCGAGGAATCCTTGGGTTCGAGCGCCCGGAGAACAGTCCGGCGGACTGTTCTCAGCGAGGACGGGCCGACAGGCCCACGGAACGCGAAGCAGCCGCCAGCAGGTCGAAGCGCATCCGCCCGCAGTCGACCGCTTGCGCGGCTGAAGATCCCTCGGCAGGCTCGGGATGACAGCGGGGCGTGAGCAGTAACCGCTCCCGTGAGATTCCCTTGAGTATTGCCTTGAGCATTGTAACAAACCTTGCCGCCGCGACGCTAAACCGCTATACTTCCAATTCGCGCATCGACGCACAAGGTGCGTCCCCTGCGTGCAGGATTGACAATTATGTGTTCTTGGGCCGTTAGCTTAGTTGGGACCGAGGGTCAGGCAAACGCCACGTTGTGGCGTTTGTACCGAGGTCGGGCGGGCGCCTGCGGCCGCCCCCTGGAAGAGCAGGGGACCTGCGCCACTGCGTGCAGGATTGACAATTGTGTGTTCTTGGGCCGTTAGCTTAGTTGGTAGAGCAGGGGACTCTTAATCCCAAGGTCCGGGGTTCGAGTCCCCGACGGCCCACCAAGCGTTCCAAAGTCGAAACCGTATCTTCCACCCTTATTATGTAGTATTCCCCGTCTTCCTTGAAGTTATATGCAATCTCAAGCATATTGCTGTGCTTGTCATGGTTCGTCATGGTGACCTTGGAAACCAGGGCATCGACGAGCTCGCCGTCGTCTTTGCCCTCCATCCGCGAGAGCCACCACACCACGTGCTCGCGCGTCACGGACGGCAGCACGGACTCCTCCTCGGCCAGCCTGAGCCTGAGCGCGTCCTGCTCCTCCCCCAGGGCCGCGACGCGCTCCGCGACGGCGTCCGAGTAGTTGGACTCCAGCGCCTTCAGGAGGTTCGCCGCTCTGCGCCCCGCGTCGGCGAGCCTGCCCCTGAGCTCCTCGGCGACGCCCTCGCCCCGGTGCGCGTCGCGGTACGAGACGACGGCCTCCGCTATCGCGTCCACGGCCTGCGGGTCGCAGACGAGCGCCCGCGTGAGGGCCGCCACGACGCCCTCGGCCTCCTCTTGCGGCACCAGGCGCTTCTCGCAGCCCCTGCCGCAGCTGCAGGCGTAGTAGCCGTAGTGCCTGCCCTTGGCGTTGGCGCCCTTGCCGCCCATGGTCGCCCCGCAGTGGCCGCAGTACGCCCTGCCGGTCAGGATGTACGCCGGGGCCCCGCTGCGCACGGCCCGCTTCCTCGTCCCTGCCATCCTTCTCGCCTCCTCGAACGTCCTTCTGTCCACGAGTGCGGGCATCCCGCCCTCTATGCGCACGCCGTCGAACCTGTACACGCCGGCGTACTTCTCGTTGTCCAGCATCCGGTGCAGCGACGAGCGCGCCCACGGCCTGCCGCGCATGGTCGTGACCCCCTGCGCGTTGAGGCGCGCGCATATGTCCACAAGGCGCGCGCCCGCCGCAGCCTCGGCGAACACCATCCGCGCGTGGGGGGCCGTCACGGGGTCGGGCACGTAGCGGCCGGACGATATGTCGTAGCCGAAGAGCGTGACCCCGTTTGCCATGCACTTGAGCGCGTTGCCCTCCATGCCGCGCCTTACGCTCTGCGCCAGCACCGCCGAGTAGTACTCCGCGTAGCCGTCCAGGAAGCTCTCCATGAGGATGCCCTCGGGGGTGTCTGGTATGGCCTCGGTGGCGCTCAGGAGCCTGACGCCGCCCTTCCTGAGCGTGGCGCGGCACACGAGCGCGTCCATGCGGTTGCGGGCGATGCGGTCGGTCCTGTAGACGATGGCCGCCTGCCCGCACAGCCCCTCGGCGCTGTCGGCCAGCATGCGCCGGTAGGCGGGGCGGTCGTCCCTGCGCCCCGTGAGGGCCGCGTCGCAGTACTCGCGCACGACCGCGTAGCCCTCGCGCTCCGCATACGCGCGGCAGACCCTCAGCTGGTCCTCGATGGACTCCTCGCGCTGGGCGTGCGAGGAGTAGCGTGCGTATATCACGGCCTTGAACGGCTTTTTCATCAACCCCTCCAGAACGTAAAAAGCCGCGTCAGCGTGCTGACTGCGGCTCTTTGCGGATTGCAGCGACATGTCCCTGCAGCCTCATCACGTGTCCCACTATAGTACACGGCCATGCGCATTGGCAAGCGTTTCACCGATTTCCCCTTCTCCACTGTCGTCTATCCGCCGAGCACGGCGCTGCATGACACGCATGACCAAATGGCACACGCGAGTACGAGGACGGCGACCATGATGGCAACGATGCCACTGCTTCGGTTTTCCGCGTTCGTTTTTGCGATTAGCGCGTCTGCATCTGCTCGCTCCCGTATTTGTTGCTGTTCCCTTTGCTCTCTCTTTTTGCGCAGACGGTCCTCCATCTGCCCATAGCAATAAAGAGTGGCCCTCGCGTCTGCGAGGGCGTCATGTGCGTCGAACTTGTACTTGTAGTAGTTTGCGCAGACTTTCAGGGTTTTGTATCGGTAGTCGCATCGCCTCTCGTCAAAGTCACCGTAGACCTCCGCGAACTCCTTCATTACGTCGAAGGCTTTGATGTTGGGCAGGTCTAGTGGAACACCGCCAGAAAAGAGCATTTCGAGGTCGAACTCCACGTTGTAGCCGATCACGATGTCGGCTTCGTTGACTATCTCCACAATCCTGTCGGCGTAGTCGACAAGCGGCTTCGCATCCTTCACCATTGCCGGTGAGACTCCGTGTATCTCTTCGGCTTTAGGCCAGCTCTTCCGTTTTTCTGGCTTTATCAGCTCATGGAGCAGCACGCCTCCTTCGGAATCGATGATGGCGACTTGGAGCACCTCGTCTTTGCCCTTTGAGAGCCCCGTGGTCTCAGTGTCTATGACGACGATTTTCTGCTCCGGATCTTGGGGCGGCTCCGGTCCAGCGTCACCTTCGGCCGTTTCGACACCCACGGTACCCTCGTTCATGTTATGGCGCTCCCTTCTACCTTGTCTGTCCCTCACTCCGGGTACATCGCCCACACCTTCTTGCCGAGGACGCGCAGGTTGGGCGCGTCGGGGCTCGTCTCGTCTATCACGATGTCCCTGTGCTCCGGGTTGGTCGAGTTGGGGGACAGGATGACGCTGTTGGACGTCCTGTGCCAGACCTTCAGCGTCGCGTCGTAGCCGTTGACGTTGACCGCCACGGTGTCGCCGTTCCTGACCTCCGCCTTCGGGTCTATGAGGGCGAGGTGCCCGTCCAGTATCTCGTTGTTCATGCTGTCGCCCGAGACGATGAGGAAGTACGCGTAGGGGTGTCTCTCGCGCTTCGTGGCGGGCGCCTCCACCTCCTCGACGAGTTCGCACATCTCCAAGGGCTCCCCGGCCGCTATGCGCCCGTAGACGGGGACGGGCACCGTCTCGACGGGCGTGGGGACGATGGCGCCGGGTGGAAGAGGGGCATCCACAAGCTCCGATGCTTTCACCCTAAATTCTTCGGACAGCCGCTCAATCATCCCCATCCGAGGTTGAGACCATCCGGTTTCCCACTGGGTGACCGTGGGGCGTGTGACGCCGAGCCTTTCGGCCAACTGCTCTTGCGTCATGTCGGCAGCAAGTCGTAAACGCTTTATGTTTGACGAAACAGACACATGAACTCCTGCCCTGTAAAATATTTTGACATTTTAGGATAATTTGCTTGACATAGCAATGTTAATTTGATTAACATAACAAGGAGAAGGGAGAGTGGTATGAGCAAACTAAAAGAAATGCGAGAAAGCAGGGGCATTAAGATGCTCGCAGTTGCTGACCACCTTGGCGTTTCGCGTCAGACTTACTCGCAGTACGAAAAGTTTCCGGAAGCAATGAGCGTGTCCCAAGCTCAAGCAGTCTGCAATTTTATCGGCTGTTCGATTAATGATATTTTTTTGAGCTTGAATGTTGGTTTAATTAACATCAAGTCTTGCCTTGCCGACGACCGCAACGGCCACGCGGGAGGCGGTGCCGCATGAGGCCGCGCTACTACAGGGCGGGCTACTTCCCGCCCAACTTCGGTGAGACGCTCTGGTACGACTTCCGTGGGGGCGACATGGAGCAGGCGCGGCGGTACGCCGAGAACTGTGGGAAGTGGGGCGGGTACGGGAGGCTGTTCTCTCTGAGGAGGCTACCGGATGACTACGGCGAATACCGCCGCGAAGAGCCCTGCGAGCACGGCTGTGAGCAGGATGCCGAAAAGCCAAGACGCGGCCTGCTTTCGAGACTCTTTCCGATGGTTCTCCCCGTCGTAGGTGACCCAGAACACCTCCGGGAACCTGAGCTCGGGCGTCGTGTCGCCGCCGTAGCTGACGAGGAGCCCGGACCGGGTGCGGACTGCAGAGGGGCCTGCCCCGTATCTGGTCGCCCTGGTCTGCTCGGAGCCGTGGACCATGCCCTTCCTCTCAAGGGCATCGAACATCTGGAGTCCCTTGCTTGCGTCCTCGTAAGGCAGGCCCTTGTACCGCTCGGGAAGGTAGCCGGCCTCCTCGGCGTGTGGCGCGATCCCGTACAGGAACCTCCTGAGCTCCCCGTTCAGCCTCTCCATGCCGCCCGTCTCCTTTCGTCCGGAGCCAGATATGCCCCACAGCCCATTATGCGGCGCGAGGGGACGGGCGGCACCGCATGAGGGCCTTCGACTACAGGTATTACAGGAAGTACGGGGAGTCCCGTGGGTCAGACATCATCCCCGTCGTTCTCTGCTTGCTGGCATGTGCCTCCTCTGCGTTCCTTGCTGTTGCCCTTATGTGTTCAGGGGTGATTGGGTTCGCCGTGTTCCATGTTGCCGTTGCGGTCTTCTATGCCTTTTTCGCAGGCTTCTGTCTCGGGATTCATGTCGAGCGTTTGGACATCCTGTACGGGGGCGCGTCATGAGCGAGGCAACCATGTTCGAGGCAGTCTTTTCGGTGGCCTACTTTGCGGCCGCCCTCACGGTGATCACCTTGACCGCCATGTCTCTCCGGAAAAAGCTCGCGATTAAGCTTACCGGGAAGTTCTCCGCAAAGGACGCGAGGTCCCAGGCCTTCTGCTTATGGCTCGGCTTTATCGTCGTGAGCTTCTTGTCCCCGCTCGAAGACTATGCGCGCGAGGCTCTCCTGTACGTCCTCGCCGCAGGTGGCGGCCTTCTCCTGGGATGGCGCGTCGGCGGGTCCCTGAGCGCCCAGTACGAGCCCGACCGGGACTCTTCCGAGAAAGGCGGTGCCGCATGAGGGACAGATGGTACCGCGCCCAGTATTTTGCCGACGGACCCCTCTGCAGCATCGTCTGGTACGACTTCCGGGACTCCGGCCATGGGCGCGCAAGGGAGACGGCGGCGTTCGTCGGCAAGAACCATGGGTGGGACGGCCCCATACTGGTGAGGGACCTACCACGGGACTACGGCCACAAACACCCACGCGAAGAACCCGCTGAGGACGGCCGTGAGCACGATGCCGAGGACCCAGAGCGCGGCCTGCTTTCGAGCCTCCTTCCGGTAGCTCCTCCCGTCGGAGGTGAGCGTGAACCCAGGGGGGAAGCTCACGGTCCGGGTCCCGCCGTCGGCGTAACCCACCACGATGCCGCCTGCTGGCGGCTGCTCAGGGGGGACGGCGACGAACTCGACGGAGTCGAGGGGCTCGGAGATGTGGAGCATCCCCTTCCTCCTCAGCTCGACGACCATCTGCGTCTGCTGGAAGACGTCCTCGCAGGGAAGCCCGCCGAACCTGATCCTGAGATAGTGGCGCTCGCCGCTGTGGGGCGATATTTCATACAGGAAGTCCCTGAGCTCACGCGTCAGCTTCTCCATGCCGCCCGTCTCCTTTCGTCCGGAGCCAGATATGCCTCACGGCCCATTATACGGCGCGAGGGGACGGGCGGTGCCGCATGAGGGACGACCGGATTCGCATCAGGTACTTCGCCATGGGCGTCCTGGCCGCGACCGCAGGCTACCTGGTCGCGCAGCTGATAGCAAGGGCGGCGGGATAGATGTCAGCGGGGCCGCGCAGGGACATCGACGTGAGGACCGTGGTCCATGCGACCGTGTGGGGCGGTGCCGCCGGGTTCCTCGCCGCGCTGCTCGTGCAGCTGCTCATATGGGCGGCGCGGCCTTCCTGTTGCGGAAGAGCATACCAGAAAGCAGGTGGTGCCATGAGACTTCGCAGGACACCGGGGGCGGCGCTGGCCGCCGCCGCGCTGGCGGGACCGTCCGAGGAAGGCGGTGCCGCATGAGGGCGACACGCGAGGCGACGGAGGGCGCTCTGGCGCTGCCCGGGGTCACGGCGGGCCCGGGGACATGGCGCCCGCCCGCGTGGTGGACGGACAGGATGGCGCGCCAGATCGCGGACGCGCTGCGCACCGAGGAGGGCCGGGCCGAGTACGAGGCCTGGCGGGCCGGGAGGGACGGGGGGCGGGTGCCGTGATCCTCAGCAAGCGGCAGGTCGCCGCGCTGCTCAAGGTCGTCGGCACGGGCGAGAGGCTCGGGCGCCTGATGGTGGGGGGCGGGCGCCTGATGGCCACTGACGGGTACAAGCTGGCGGTCGTCGAGATGGACGGGGACGGCGTCGCCGACAGGGACGTCGGGCGCCGCGATCTGGAGAGGTGGCTCGCCTGCGCGAGGCTCGGGAGCACGCCCATGGAGGAGAGGATCCTCACGGAGGGCGCGCTCCTGGCGCTCCCGCATCGCCCGCCCGAAGGCGGCCTCGCCGCGAGCGTCGACGCGCTCGTCGCCGACCTGTGCGCGAGGGAGGCGGGCGCGCTCCCGTCCGTGGCGTTCGACCCCCGGTCCTACGCGGTGCTGGCGGAGCTGGTCACCGGGAGGGCGCCCGCCCGGCTGGCGGCCTGGGGCGCGCCGCCGCTCTCGTTCGGCGCGGGGGCGACGGCCATAGTCAGGGTGCTGCCGGGCCCGGGCGACCTGCAGGGCGTGTTCGCGTTCATGCCGACGAGGGAGCGCAGCCATGGCTGACGCGGCGCCCGTGCCCCTGCGCTCGTTCGGCTGCCGCGAGTGCGGGAGGGCGGTCGCCGTCACGGACGGGGCCGACAGGCGCACGGTGTTCTGCTGCGCGGCGCACGAGCGCGAGTGGTGGAGGCGGGCCACGCGCCACGCCGCCCGCGACCGCGCGAGGGCCCTGCGGGGCGCGCGGCGCGAGGGGCGGCGGGCGTGAGCGGCGTCCCCGTGCCCCTCTCGCGCCGGGAGCGCGCCCTCGCGTGGGCGCTGGCGCTGCTCACGGCCTCCGTCCTCGTCGCTGCAGGGGCCTGCGGGAGCCGCCCCTCGCCCCAGGCCCCTGCAGCGGCGGCGACGGACACGTCCGCCCCGCCCGTCGCAGCCGTGCGGGAAGGGGCGGGCCGTGCGGCCCCGGCCCCGGCGCCGCACGGCCCGGCGGCGTGACGCGCGAAAACGGAGAGGAAGGAGTCCCGGATGGATGACAGGCAGGGCGCGGCGCGGTCGCCGCGCTGGCGCATATGGGTCGTGCGCGACGAGGAGGGCGAGGACGGCGCGCCCCGGCGGCGCGCCCATGCCCTCGAGGGGGGCTACGACGACCTCGGGGAGGCGGCGCGGGCGGCGCGCAGCACCGCGATGCTCACGCCCGTCGCCTCCGTCGCGGTCGTCGAGCCGGCGCCCGGGAGCCCGGACGGCGTCGCGGTCTACGTCGCGGGGCCCTGCGGCGACGGCGAGTGCCGCCGGCCCGTCCCCGAGTGGGTCGCGGGCGTCCCCGGCCCGGGGGCCGCGTCATGAGCCGGCGGGGCCCGCGCCGCCCGGACGCGCACAGGGCGGGCGGCGCCGCGAGGGCGGCGGCGCCCCCGCAGGGGCCGCCGCCCGGCCAGATGACGATCGACGAGCTCCTCGCCGCCGGGCCCGGCACCGCGCAGGCCCGCATCTACGTGGACGCCGCCCACAGGTGGATCGTGTCCGACCCCGGCCGCTTCCGCATACTGGCCGACGTGCTCCACAGGGCGCTGGACGACCCCTCCGTGCCCGGCATCTGGCGCGGCGACGTCCGCTCCCTCATGGTGCGCATGGGCTGGAGCCCCGCGTCCTCCGCCATGTTCCTCCTCGACCACAACCTCTGGCCCGCGCTGGCCCGCTACCTCCGGGCGCTGTACCCCGCGCTCAGGCGCAAGCTCCACGTGCGCCGCTCGGCGGTCGACATGCTGCTCCTGCCCCCCGTGCCGCCCGGGTGCCTCACCGCGAGGCACTGGCCGCAGAGGGCCGGGCAGTGGCTGGGGAGGGGGGACTGGCAATGACCTTCGCCGAGCTCGCCCACGAGTGGCTCGACGGGCACGCCGCCCCGAGCGTGTCCCCGACCACCTACGACCAGTACCGCGCCGACGTCCGGAGCCGCATCGTCCCCGCGATGGGGAGGCTGGACGTCGCCGACGTCGGCCACGCCGCGCTGCAGCGCGGGATATACGCGGTCGCCGAGCAGCGCCACCGCAAGCGCAGGAGGGGGGAGCCCGTGGGCTACGCCACGTCGACGCTTCGGCGCACGGCCTTCGTGATGGCGAGCATCCACCGCTACGGGGCCTCGGTCGGCTACACGGCCCCCGCCGTGTACCGCTTCAAGATGCCCCGCTGCCGCGACCACGACGCGCCCCGCGTCCCCAAGTGCCTCGACCGCGAGGGCGCCGAGGCCGTCCTCGCCGCCGCCGTCCGCACGGCGGAGCACCCGGAGGCGCCCTTCGACGGCTCCGAGGGGCCCGTCTGCGCCGCCCACGCGCAGAGCGCCCGCCGCTACGCCCTGGGCTGCCTGCTGGGGCTCGCGGGGCTGCGCATCGGCGAGGTCTGCGGCGTGCGCAGGGCCGACTTCGACTTCAAGGGGGGCACGGTCCGCGTCGAGCGCGGGGTGCGCACCTACAGGGGCAAGGGGGGAACGGGCTGGGTGACCGACGCGGGGCCGACCAAGAGCAGGGCCTCGCGGCGCTCCGTGCCGCTGCCGCCCGAGCACGCCGCGCTGCTGGAGAGGCTCGCGCCGGAGGGCTGGCTGATACCCGGGGGCAGGACGCGCGCCGACGTCCCCTGCAAGCGCGGCTACGGCGTGTGGTTCAAGCGGTTCATCGCCGCCTGCGGGCACCCGGAGCTGAGCTTCCACGGCCTCAGGCACACCTGCGGGACCCTGCTTCTGGAGGAGGGCGTCGACATAAAGACGATCGCGGACATACTCGGGCACTCGAACGTGTCCACGACCGCCAACATATACCTGCACCCCGACGAGCGGAGCAAGGCCGAGGCCGTGTCCCGGCTGGGTTGGGGGCAGGCGTGAGGAAGCGGGTGGTCAGCGAGGAGTTCTGGGAGTCCGAGAGCCTGGGGCGCGTCTCGGTCGCCGCAAGGCTGACGTTCGTCGGGCTGTGGCAGATGTCCGACGACGTGGGCGTGTTCAAGGCGCAGCCGGGGAGGATGCGCCGCGCGCTGTACTTCGACGGCGACGACGTGACGGCCGCCGACGTCGCCGCGCACCTCGCCGAGCTGGAGGCCGTCGGCTGCATCGTCGCGCACGACTCCCCGGACGGCGTCCTCGGGGTCATCCCGAAGTTCCTGAACTACCAGAAGGTCAACCGCCCCTCGGGCAAGAGGAGCGGCACGCCGGGGAAGAGGCTGCCCGGCGGGTTCAGGAGGCTCGCGGACAGGCTCCGTGAGGACTCACCGGGCACTCACGGAGCACTCAGTGAGCATCCTTCGGACGGCATAATGGCCGACGGCGGGAAGGCGTCCCCGCCGCCTGTGGAAAACCCCGGCGCCCGGGGGGCGCTCAGTGAGTCCTCAGTGAGTGCTCATGCCAAAGAAGGAAAGAAGGAAGAGAAAGACTCACCTATGAGTCTTTCTTTCTCGGGACAGTGCGGGGCGGGTTCTCCACGGGCCGCGCCCGGCACAGCACAGGACAGCGCCGTCCTCTGCGACGGCGCACCGGACGACGGCGCGCGCGCGGGCGCCCCGCAGGGCCTCGGCACGCTCATCGCCCGCCTGCGCGGCAAGGCCGGGTGATGGGCATGGGACGTGCGCCGGCCTACGCGCCGGGCGACGCCGTGGAGGTGCAGCGCCGCCCTCGGGGGCGCTGGGAGGCGGGCGTGGTGACGAGGGCCGTGCCGGGCGGCTGGACGCTCCTGTGCGGCTCTGTGTTTCGCAACACGACCGCCGATATGATGAGGCCCCTCGCGGGGCGAGGGCGGGGAACGTGCGAAAGGAAGGACGGGAGATGACGAGGAACACGCTGGGCGACCTCAACAACCACCTGTTCGAGGCGCTGGAGAGGATCAACGACGAGTCGCTGGAGGGCGAGGAGCTCGACGCCGAGATACGCCGCGCCAGGGCGGTGACGGGGGTCGCGTCGCAGGTGATCGCCAACGGCAACCTCGCCCTTGCGGCGACGAGGCTCAAGGACGAGGCGCTGGGGGCCGACCTCGCCCTGCCGCCGATGCTGGACGGGGGCGGCAGGTGAGCCGCGCCCGCAGGTGGACGGAGGAGGAGCGCGCCTTCCTGCGCGGGGCGATCCCCGGGCGCTGGAGGGCCGAGGTCTGCGCCGCCTTCGAGGAGAGGTTCGGGAGGCCGATCACGCCGGCGCAGGTCAAGGACTTCGCCGCCCGCTGGCGCGTCCTGTCCGGCGTCAGGGGCGCGCCACCGGGGAGCCCGGCGAACCGGGGGCGCTTCAGGGCCGGGAACGTCCCGCACAACAGCCTCCCGCTCGGCTCCGAGGCGCGGCGGGACGGCTACCTGTGGCGCAAGGTCGCGGCCTCCGAGGGGCCGGGGCTGTCGCGCCTCGGCTGGCGCCAGGCGCACCGCCTCGTGTGGGAGGAGGCCAACGGCCCCGTCCCGGAGGGCTGCAACGTCGTGTTCAAGGACGGCGACAGGTCCAACGTCGCGCTGGGCAACCTCATGCTGACGACCGGGGCCGAGCACGCGGCCATGGCCAAGCTCGGCCTGCACGGGGCGGGCGAGGCGGGCAGGGCGTGCGCGGCCCTGGCGGTCGCGGCGGCGGCGGCCGGGCGGCGGGCCGATGCGGCGCGGAAGGGCGGCGCGAGGGGCGGGGAGGGGCCATGAGGGGCGCGGAAACGCCCGGCGCGTTCCCGCAGGCAGGCGGCGTCGCGTTCCTTAAAGGTGTAATTACGGGTTTTTGCCCATCAGGAGAGGAGACGGCGATGAGGGCGCGGCAGGAAACGAGGTTGACGACATGACCGGGCACACCCCCGGCGCCCTGCGCGGCGCGCTCGCCGCCCACGCGCTGTGGCTCGGGACCGGCGGCGAGGAGGGCGAGCGCGCCGACCTGAGCCGCGCCGACCTGCGCGAAGCCGACCTGCGCCGGGCCGACCTGCGCCGGGCCGTCCTGCGCCGGGCCGACCTGAGCGGGGCCGACCTGCGCGAAGCCGACCTGAGCCGCGCCGTCCTGCGCGAAGCCGACCTGAGCGGGGCCGACCTGCGCGAAGCCGACCTGAGCGAAGCCGACCTGAGCCGGGCCGACCTCGACTACTCGTCCTGGCCGCTGTGGTGCGGCTCCAGGGGCGCCAAGGTGTCGTTCGGGTTCGCGGCGCAGCTCTCGGCGCACGTCTGGGCGCTCGAGTGCGACGACCCGCGCTTCGACGGGCTGCGCGGGGCGCTGCTGCCCTACGCGCGCCAGTCGCACAGGGCGGGCGACCTGGGGCTTCCGGACGACGCGACCGACGACGAGACGGGAGAGTGACATGGCGGGCTATCTGGACAGGGACAGGGTCGACGAATGGATCGACAGGAAGACGGCCGCAGAGGTGCACAACGACGTCGGCAGAGGCTATGACATGTGCGCCGAAGATTCCCGGGAGTGCGAGCTGGAGGGCGCCTTCGACCCCGGCCCCGTCGCCCTCGGGGACGGCAGCGGGGCGAGGCCGGGCGACGCGGTGGAGCACGGCGACGGGGGCGAGGGCGGGCGCGGCACCCTGCTTGCGGTGTGCGGGAACTGGTGCTGGGTCTCCTTCGGGGGGTTCCCCGCGACCGTCCGCGCCTGCGTCCTGCGCACCCCGTCCGCGCCCGACTCCTGGGAGGCCCTGGAGGGGTTCGTCGCTGGCCTCGGCGAGTGGGAGCCAAGGTCGCCGTCGCACGCGTCCGAGACCGTCCGCGAGGTCTTCAGGCGGGCCCGGGCGCTGGCGGGGGTGCCGTCGTGACCGCGCCGGTGCTGGACGCCTGCTGCGGGTCGCGCATGATGTGGTTCGACAAGCGCAACCCCCACGCCGTCTACTGCGACGCGCGGGAGGGCACGTGGCGCGTCATGGACAGGGGCGTCGAGCGCGAGGTCTCCGTCGCCCCGGACGTGGTGTGCGACTTCAAGACGTTGCCCTTCGAGGACGGCGCGTTCGCGCTCGCGGTGTTCGACCCGCCGCACCTGCTGCGGGCGGGCTCGGGGTACCTCCGGGCCAAGTACGGGGTGCTGCCCGAGAGGTGGGAGGACGAGGTGAGGCGGGGCGTGAGGGAGTGCATGAGGGTGCTCAGGCACGAGGGCGTGCTCGTCGTCAAGTGGTCGGAGTGCCACGTGACGCTCCCGCAGCTGCTCGCCGCCATCGAGTGGGAGCCGCTGTTCGGGACGCGCTCCGGGCGCAAGGGCACGACGCACTGGCTGTGCCTCATGGCCGGGGTGTCGAGGCGACGTGAGCACGTGCAGGAGGCGATGGCGCTGTGAGGCGAGAGGAGACGGGCATGACCGGGGAGACGACGAGAGAGGAGACAGCGATGACAGAGAGGACCGGCAAGCGGGCGTTCCTGTCGTTCCCGATGCGGGGGGCGAGCTATGACGAGGTGCGGGCGCAGTGGGCGGCGCACGCCGAGCACGTCAGGGAGACATGGGGCTACGAGGCCGTCGACAGCATCTGCACGGAGTTCGCCGACAACGGCGACGGGAGGGCGCTGTACTACCTCGGCCACTCGATCCAGGTGATGAGCAGGGCCGACGTGGCCGTGTTCCTCGGCGGGTGGGAGTCCGCCGACGGCTGCCGCGTCGAGCACATGGCGGCGCTGCTGTACGGGGTGCCGGTCGTGTACGGGCCGGGGACGGAGGGCGACCACTCGGGCATGAGCGAGGACGAGGACAGAGTGTGCGGCGACTGCGGCTGGTTCTGCGAGCACTGGCATTTGGGCCACGACAACTGGGAGCCGCGCTGCCTGAAGCGGAGGGCTCCCACGCAGTTGGCGTACAGCGGATGCGAGGACTGGGAACCAATCAGGGTGGCGGATATGCACTCGGGCGACCTTGACGCGCTGCGGGGCGAGGGGCGGGACGGGCGGTGACGGTGCGACGGGCGGAGGGGTTTACCCAAGGGCGGGGATACGCTATCATCCGAGGCATCGAGGAAAGGCGGTGAGAGGGATGGATGCGGCTGAGGGCGACGGTGCGAGGCCGGACGGAGGCGCGGCCAAGGCCAAGGGGCGGCTGCGCGTGCTCCTTGAGGCGTCGTGGGCGTGGGCGAAGGTGGTGGCCCTGTCGCTCGTGAACGTGTCCCTGTGGGCGGCGATCGTCGCGGGCGTGCTGATCGCCGTCGGCGTCGTCCTGCTCCCGTTCCTCCTGGTGCCGCTCCTCCTCCTCCTCCTCGTCCTCTAAGGGGCGCGGCCATGCAACTAAGTTACAAACGCCCTATTTGTAACCGAACCGTTAAAAAACACAGGTGGAGCGAGGCGGAGGAGACCTACGTCAGGAAGCACGCGCGGGACGGGGCGAGGGCGCTGGCGGCACGCCTCGGGGTCTCCGTGGGCGCCGTCAAGGCCTTCGCCTCCCGCCGCGCAATATCGCTGTCGACGCGCCCGCCCGCAGCGCCCGGCCTGTGCGTCGAGTGCGGGAACGCTCCTGTCCACACTGCGTCCAGGGAGGCGGCGGCCCGGGAGCTGTGCGAGGCGTGCCATCTCAGGCGCCGCATAGCGCAGGCCGAGGAGGCGCTGCTGGTGGCGGGGCTGCGCCGCAGGGAACGCTCGCTCTCCGCGCAGGCGTCGGCGGCGCGAAGGGGGCCTGACCTGCGTTAACGTCCCCGGTACAATCCCGGGCATGAGGCCGTTCGCAGAGAAGTTCTACTCGTCCGCCGCGTGGCGGCGCACGCGCGAGGCGTATGCCGCAAGCAGGCACCGCCTCTGCGAGCTGTGCCTGTCGCCCGCAGACGTCGTCCACCACGTCCGCCGCCTCACGCCAAACAACATCCACGACGCGTCCGTCACCCTCTCATGGGACAACCTCCAGCTCCTGTGCCGCCGCTGCCATGCGGAGCAGCACGCGCCCGGGGGCGCGCTCGCCTGCGCGCGCGCGCCCGTCGCCTTCGGCGCGGACGGGGGCGTATGCCCCCCCTGCGGCGCGGGAACGTTTGCCCACGTGGCACCGGCGCTGGAGCTCAAATTTTATGCGCGACGGAAAAAAATCCGGGAAAGGGGGCCGGGATGACCGGGGCGCACGGGGCGAAAGACCTGAAAGAGGGGCGTCCCGGCCCTTCGGTCGAGGCAGGGAGGAACGGGGGGCGCGGACGCGGCAAGGACGGGGGGAAGGGGCACCGAAGCGCCGGGGAGCGCGCGGCGTGGGCCGCCAAGGCGGCGGAGTCGAGGCGCGTAGGGGCCAAGCGGAGAGCCCTGGAGGCGATGCTGTCCCGCGTCGACAGGGAGACGCGCGAGGGGGTGGCCGACCTCGTGGAGAACGCGGCCTTCGTCGCCGTGCGCCTCGACGAGATACGCGCCGACGCCGAGCCGGACATGAGGCGCTACGGCGAGCTCGTGCGGGTGTACCAGAACATCCAGAGGCACCTGCTCGCCGTGCAGCGCAGCGCGGGCGGCACGGACGGGGCCGACGAGCTCGCCGAGTTCGACGCAGAGTACCCGGATGGGTGAGCCCGACTGGTTCCTCACGTACTGGGGCGGCGTGCGCTCCGGCGAGGTCGTCGCATGCAGGAAGCTCAGGAGGCTGGCGTGCCGCCTGCTCGACGACCACGACAGCCCCGGCAGGTGGCACTTCGACGCGGCGAGGGCGCGGCGCGCGTCGGCGTGGATAGAGCGTTTCTGCAGGCAGCCCTCGGGGCGCCTCGGCTCGCCGCTCGTGCTCGAGCCGTTCGAGCGCGCGATCGTGCAGACGCTCTTCGGCTTCGTGGACGACGAGGGGCTGCGGCGCTTCCAGGAGGCCTTCGTCCTCGTCGCCCGCAAGAACGGCAAGACCACGCTCTGCTCCGCCGTCGAGCTGTACCTGCTCGTCATGGACGGCGAGGGCTCCCCGCAGGTCTACAACGTCGCCACCAAGTACGACCAGGCGCGCCTCGGCTTCGACGCCGCGCACAAGATGGTGCTCCAGTCGCCCGCGCTCAGGGCCCGCGTGCGCAAGCGCGCCTTCGACCTGTACTGCGAGCGCAACATGGGGACCATCAGGGCGCTCGCGTCGAACTCCAGGTCGCTCGACGGCCTCGACGTCCACGGCGCCGTCATCGACGAGCTGTCCGCCATGACGAACCGGGACATCTACGACCTGGTGAAGCAGGGCATGGGCTCGCGCAGGCAGCCGCTGCTGCTCACCGTCACCACGAACGGGTTCACGCGCGAGTCCATCTTCGACGACCAGTACCGCTACGCGTCGGAGTGGCTCGACGGCAGGATACGGGACGACCGCTTCCTGCCCGTCGTCTACGAGCTCGACGAGCGCGGCGAGTGGGAGGACGAGGGCGCCTGGGCGAAGGCGAACCCCGGGCTCGGGACGATAAAGAGGGCCGACTTCCTGCGCGGATGCGTCGGGAAGGCGAAGGCCGACCCGTCGTTCCTGAGCACGGTGCTGTGCAAGGACTTCAACCTGTTCGTCAACAGCGCGACGGCGTTCCTTTCCTGGGAGGACATCGAGAACCCCGCGACCTTCGACATGCGCGAGATGGGCTTCCGCTACGCGATAGCGGGCATAGACCTGTCGAGCACGACCGACCTCACGGCGGTGTCCCTGCTCATGAAGAGGCGGCTGCCCGACGGCTCGGTGGACCCGCGCATCTACGTGTCGAGCATGTACTGGCTGCCCGAGGCCGTGCTGGAGGAGCAGGCGAGGGCGGGGTCCGTCGAGGGGCGCGACCGCGTCCCCTACGACCGGTGGGTCGAGCGCGGGCTCATACGCACGTGCCCCGGCAACAAGATCGACAAGCGGGCCGTCGTCGCCTACCTGCGCGAGTTCCAGGAGGAGACCGGGACATACGTCTACCGGGCGGGCTACGACCGCTGGGGCTTCGAGTCGCACCTGCTGGAGGAGCTGCAGGCCTTCCTCGGCAAGAGGAACGCCATAGAGGTGCGGCAGGGGGCCAAGACCGAGTCCGTGCCGCTCAAGGCGCTCAAGGCCGACATGCGGGCGGGCCTCCTCGTCCACAACCAGAACCCCGTGGACATGTGGTGCATGCGCAACGCGGCGGTCAAGGTCGACGAGAACGGGAACCTCATGTTAAGCAAGAAGGACAATAGGGCGCAGTACAGGATCGACGGGTTCGCGGCGCTGCTCGACGCCTACGTGCTTTTGCACGACGACCCCGGCGGCTACGAGGCCATGATCTGAAGGAGGCGGCGCATGGGCCTGCTCGACAGGCTTTTCGGGAGGAGGGGCAGGTCCGCGGCGCGCGACGCGGGCGCCTGGCGCGACCTGGGCGGATACACGCCCGTCTTCCGGTCGGGCCCGGGCGAGCTCTACGAGAAGGAGCTGGTGCGCAGCGCCGTGCACGCGTTCGCCAAGGCGTGCGCGAAGCTCACGCCCTCCGTCAGGGGCGACGACGCGCTCGACCGCGCGCTCAGGGCCCGCCCCAACCCGTGGCAGGACACCTACAAGTTCCTCTACCGGGTGGCGACCATCTACAAGATGGAGACCACGGCCTTCATCGTCCCCCTCCTGACGGCGACGGACGAGCGCGTCTGCGGGTACTACCCCGTCCTGCCCTCGTCAGCCGAGGCCGTCGAGCACGGCGGCGAGCTGTTCCTGCGCTTCGGCTTCGCGGGCGGCGAGAGGGCGGCGCTGGAGCTTTCGAAGGTCGGGGTCATGACGTCGCACCAGTACCGCGACGCGCTCTTCGGCGACGGCAACGGGCCGCTCAGGACGACGCTGGAGCTCATCGACACGCAGGCCCAGGGGATCGTCGAGGGCATCAAGGCGTCGGCGACCACCCGCCTGCTCGTCAGGGTGTCGGCCAACGTGCGCCCGGAGGACCTTGAGAGGGAGCGCAAGCGGTTCGTGGCCGAGAACCTCTCGACGCGGGCCAACGGCGGCGTCGTGTTCGCCGACAACAAGTACGACGACGTCAAGCAGCTCCACACCAGGCCCTACCTCGTCGACGCGGCGCAGCAGAGGCTCATCGAGGACAACGTCTACGGCTACTTCGGCGTGAACGCGGACATCCTGCAGAACAGGTTCGACGAGGCGGCCTGGAACGCCTTCTACGAGGGCGAGGTGGAGCCGTTCGCCACGCAGCTCTCCCTCGTGCTCTCCAACATGACGTTTCCGGGCGCCGGCGCCCCGGCGCCCGGCGGCGACGCGCCCGGCGTCGTGCTCTCGGACTCGCGCCTCCAGTACGCCACCACCGCCTCGCGCCTGGCCTTCGCCACGCAGATGCGCGACCGGGGGATGCTCAGCGCGAACGAGGCGCGGGCGATGTTCGGGCTGGGGCCCGTCCCGGGCGGGGACGCCTACTGGATACGCAGGGAGTACGCGGACATATCGGAGACCGTGAAAGGAGACCAGGATGGATGAGGAGAAGGCGGGCGGCGGGGCGGGGCGGGAGTACCGCGCGTTCGCGGCGCCGGTCGCATGCAGGTCGGAGGGCGAGGCGCAGGCGGTCGAGGGCGTCGCCGCCAACTGGGAGCCGTACCGGCTCTGGGGCCGCTGGTGGGAGCGCGTGGCCGGGCCGGAGGCGTTCGAGGGCTGCGACATGAGCGACGTGGTGCTGCGCTACGACCACGAGGGCAAGGTCATGGCGCGCACGTCGAACGGCACGCTCGCGGTGAGCGTGACGCCGGACGGGCTCGCCGTGTCCGCCGACCTCAGCCGCTCGCGGGCCGCGCGCGACATGTTCGAGGAGATACGCGCGGGCCTGGTGACGAGGATGTCGTGGGCGTTCACGGTATCCGAGGAGCACGAGGAGAAGACATACGGCGACGGAGGGGAGGTCGAGCGGGTGACCCGTGTTATCGACCGTGTTAGAAAGGTGTACGACGTCGCGCCGGTCTCCATCCCGGCCAACGACAAGACGTCCATAAGCGCGCGCGCATGGGCCGACGGAGCGATCGGGCGCGAGCGGATGCGGAGCGACATCCTGCGCAAGAGGACACTGGCAATCCTTGCGATCGAAAGGACGAGGACATGAACGAGCACCAACAGATCACAGAGAGGCTCGCCGCCATCGAGGCCGAGCTGAGGGACGGGGGCGGCGACGTCGACGCGCTCAGCGCCGAGGTCGACGCGCTGACCGAGCGCAGGGGGCGGCTCGAGGCCGAGGCCGAGGCGCGCAGGGGGCTGCGCGACCGCATCGCCACGGGCGCCGAGCCGACCGTGCCGGTCGCCCGCTTCAGCGGCGTCCAGGTCTCCGAGCCAGCCCCCGACCCGGCGGGCGCCGAGTACCGCCGTGCGTTCTTCAAGGACCTCGCGTCCCGCAGCGGGCTGGACATACGCGGCGGCACGGAGATGACGGACGCCGAGAGGCGCGCGTTCACGTTCCTGACGTCGAACACGGGGGCGCTCGTCCCGCTCCAGACCCAGAACGCCATCAAGGAGCTGGTGCTGTCGACCAGGACGCTGCTGGACGACGTGACGGTCGACCACTTCACGTCCCAGTACGAGGTGCCCCGCCACAAGGCGACCACGGCAGGCGACGCGGCGGTCAAGTCCGAGGGCGAGGCGAACGCCGACAGCCAGGACAGCTTCGACACCGTGCCGATTCACGGCAAGGACATCCTGAAGCACGCCGTCATATCGGCGAACATGGGCATCCAGTCCATCGACGCCTTCGAGGGCTGGCTCGTCAACCACATCATCGCGCGAATCCTGCACGCCGAGAACGCCCTGCTCTACGCGCAGCTCGAGGCCGCGACCTACGGGATCGCGAGCGGGAACAAGATCGAGGCGGAGGAGCTCACGGACGACGTCGTCCGCCGTGCCCTGTCCCTCATCCGGGGCGACGGGCTGACGGCCATGTACGCCAGCCAGGCGACCGTCTACAACGAGGTCGCCGGGGTGCAGGACGGCATCGGGCGGCCGCTGTACCTGGACAACACGATGACGGAGAGCCCGCTCGTCGCGGGCAGGGCCTACACCGCCGCCGTCAAGGTCGACGACGCGGTGCCCGACGGCGTGATCTGGGTGGGCAAGCCCGCAGAGATAGGGGCCAACGAGTTCGAGGCCCCCAACATCCTGCAGGACATCGACGTGACGAACCGCAAGCGCATCTTCGGCGGCTTCGCGAAGTTCGACGCGCTGCCGATGCGCAGCGACTGCTTCGTGAAGATCGTCATCGGGCCCGCCCTGGGCTGAGCGGGAGAGTGACGGCGTGCTGCTCGACGACGTGAGGCTCGCGCTCCGCCTGACGACGGACGCCTTCGACGGCGAGGTCTCCGACCTCGTCGCGGCGGCGCTCGCCGACCTCGAGCGGGCCGGCGTGTCCGCCGAAGTGCTCGCGGACGGCGACGGCCCGGGCCTCGACCCCCTCGTCAAGCTGGCGGTCGTCACCTACGCGAAGGCGTCGTGGGGCCTGGACAACCCGGACAGCGAGAGGTACCGGCGCTCCTACCGGCAGATCGTGAAGGAGCTCGCCCTGAGCTCCAGGCACAACGGGGGCGACGATGGCGCGCTTTGACAGGGCGGTCTCCCTCTCGGACGGCGGCGCGGGCTCACCCTCGCGCCGAGTGTTCGCGAACGAGCTGCGCGTGGACTCGTCCGAGCTGCTCGTGCTGTCGCAGCGCGCGGGCGCGCTGGGCATAAGGGACGCCCGCAGGCTCGAGCTGCACGCCGCCGAGTACCGGGGCGAGCGGCACGTCCTCATCGACGGCGCCCGCCACACGGTCGCGAGGGTGCAGCCGCGCGGCGAGAAGGTGTGGCTCACCTGCGAGAGGCGGGCGTCCGACGTGGGGAAGGCGCCCGACGGGAAGGAGGCACCCGATGCCTGACGTGGCGCCCGACGGGCTCGCGGCCGCCGTCGACGCGGTCCTGCGCGAGTACGGGTACGCACTGGCGGGCGCACTCGACGACGCGGCGAACAGGGCCGCCCTGGAGTGCGCGTCCGAGGTGTCCGCCGCGTCGCCCAGGCGCACAGGGCGGTACGCCGGGTCATGGACCTATGAGAAGTCGGACAGGGGCAACGGGCACGTCGCGACGGTCTACAACCGGAACAGGCCCCAGCTCACCCACCTGCTCGAGCACGGGCACATGAAGCGGGGCGGGACGGGGCGCGTGCCCGGCGTCCCCCATATCGCGCCCGCAGCCGACAGGTGCGCCGAGGAGTTCCCGCGAAGGGCCGCCGAGGCGATAGCGGGGCTTGCGACATGAGGGAGCACGACCTCGAGGAGGCGCTCAGGGGCACGGGCATGCCCGTGGCGCGCAACGCGTTCCTCGAGGAGACCGCGCTCCCCTACGTCGTCTACCGTCCCCACGGGTCCCGCGACCTGATGGCGGACGACGGCAACCACGCGCCCGTCCGCACGTGGGCCGTGGAGCTCTACACGGACGGCCCCTCCGCAGGCGGCGGGCAGGCGGAGGCGGAGCGCGGCGTGGAGCAGGCGCTCAGGGGCGCGGGCGGCGCGTGGGCGAAGGACGAGACATGGATAGCGGAGGAGGGGACGACCCTGACCTCCTACACGACGACGACGATTGGAGACTGAGAGATGGCAGCCAACAAGATCAGGTACGGGCTCCGGAACGCCCACTACGCGGTGCTGGACGAGGAGGGCGGGACATACGCCACGCCGGTCAAGCTCCCCGGCGCGGTGTCGCTGGAGCTGACGCCGGAGGGCGAGGAGAGCTCGTTCTACGCCGACGACGCCAAGTACTTCACCATGACGGCCAACAACGGCTACAAGGGCTCGCTGGAGCTCGCCTACATCGACGACGCCGCGAAGGCCGCGCTGCTCGGGTTCGGCACCGACGACAACGGCCTGGCACTCGAGGGGCCCGACGACGTGCAGGCGCCGTTCGCCCTGCTCTACGAGGTGCAGGGCGACGCCGCAGGGAGGCGCTACGTGTTCTACAACGTCAAGATGGCGCGCCCCGCCGAGAGCCGGGAGACGCAGGGCGAGCAGACCACGCCCAAGACCGAGTCCGCGAGCATATCCGCGCTGCCCTTCACGTTCGACGGCAGGAGGGTCGTCAAGGCGTCCCTCGAGTACGCGACGGCCACGGCCACGGCCTACGACGCGTGGTTCTCGGCGGTGGCGGTGCCCGAGACCGTCGCCCAGGGCTGACGGGCGCGCGCATGCGGACCTTCGAGATAGGGGGGCTGCCGATGCCCGTGTCGGCGTCCCCCCTGACGGGCCTCTTCTACGAGCAGGAGTTCGGGAGCGGCATCCTGCCGGACATCGACCGCTGCCGCCTCGACGGGGACCGCTACATCCTGCTCAAGTGCACGTGGGCGATGGCGAGGACGGCGAAGTACCCGGGGCCCTTCCCCTCGTTCGAGCAGTGGGCGGCGATGCTGGCCGACATCGACTTCGCCGACCCCGCGCTCTTCGACCCCGTCGTCGAGGAGATCAACAGGGGCTTCTTTCGTTCCGCCCCCGAGGACGGGGGCGGGGACGGGGGAGCCGCAGCCGCAGGGGGACCCGCTGCTGGCGTGGATAGCTGATGCGGCGCGGGCCGACGCCCCCGCCGACCCCCGCCTCCTGCTCGACCTCCTCATGGCGGGCAAGCGGGCGGGGCTTGCGTTCGAGGAGATGAACTGCATGACGCTCGGGACGCTCGCGGCGGTGCTCGGGTGCGGCCCGGCCGCAGGGGCGGCCCGCAGCGCGACGCAGGACGACATGGACAGGATCGCATGACATGGCGCTAGGCGCGAAGGTAAAGGGCATAACCGTCAAGATAGGCGCCGACACCACCGACGTCGGGGCCGCGCTCGCCTCCGCGAAGACGCAGGCGTCCGCGCTCGGCAAGGAGCTTGCGGGCGTGAACAGGGGCCTCAAGTTCTCCCCGGCCTCCGCCGACCTGCTCGCGCAGAGGCACCACGTGCTCTCCAAGAGGGTCGAGGAGGCGTCCAGAAAGCTCGTCGCGCTGAAGTCCGCCGAGGAGAAGGTCGAGGAGCTGTTCCGGAAGGGGAAGATCGACCAGAGCGAGTACCTGGCCTTCAAAGGCGACGTCGCGACGGCGGAGAGCCAGCTGCGCACCTTCGCGCGCCAGCTCTCCGACACGGCGGAGCAGATCGCGCGCATCGACACGAACAGCGCGACCGCAGGGGACAAGATCGTCGAGCTCGCGGGCAGGTCGGACGCCATGATGGCGTTCGGGAAGGGCGCGTCTGCGATCACGGCGGGCCTTGCCGCCGTCGGGCAGCAGTCCGTGAAGTACGCCCTTGAGCTCGAGAGCGCGTTCGCGGGGGTGCGCAAGACGGTCGACGCGACCGAGGCGGAGTACGCCGAGCTCAGGGCCGCCGCCACCGGGATGAGCGAGCAGAAGGTCGTCAGCGCCGCGCAGGTCGCCGACATCATGGCCCTCGGGGGCCAGCTCGGCATCGCGACGGGCGAGCTGGAGGGCTTCGCATCGACGGTGGCCGACCTCGACGTGTCCACGGACCTCGGGGCCGAGCAGGCCGCGACCGAGATGGCGCAGTTCGCCAACATCACCGGCATGGCGCAGGGCGACCTGGGCCGCCTCGCGTCGACGCTCGTGGACCTGGGCAACAGCTCGGCGACCACCGAGTCGAGGATCATGGGGATGGGCATGCGCATCGCGGGCGCGGGCTCGCAGGTGGGCCTGAGCGAGCAGCAGGTGCTCGCCCTGTCGGCGGCCCTGTCCTCGGTCGGCATCGAGGCCGAGGCGGGCGGCTCCGCCGTGTCGGCCACGCTGTCGAGGATAGACACGGACGTCGCCACCAACGCCGACTCCCTCGCGACGTGGGCGGGCCTCGCGGGCGTGTCCGTGGGCGAGTTCAGCGCCCTGTGGAGGAGGGACGCGCTCGGGGCGTTCCAGGCCGTCATGGCAGGGATGTCCGGCGCGAAGGCCGAGGGCGAGAACCTCGGGGTCATACTCGACGGGCTGGGGGTGACGGGGCTTCGGCAGACCGACATGCTCAAGCGCCTCTCCGGCGCGTCCGACCTGCTCGGGCGCTCGGTCTCGACCGCCAACAGGGCATGGGACGAGAACACGGCGCTCTCGAAGGAGGCGGCCGCCCGCTACGCCACGACGGAGTCGCAGGGCGCGATGCTCCTCAACCGGCTCAAGAACATCGCCGCCGAGATGGGCGGCCCCATGCTCGGCGCCATCAACGGGCTCGTGAAGGACGCAGGGCCATTCCTCGACGCCCTCACGGGCATGGCCGAGGGCTATGCGGGACTGAGCGACGGCGCACGCGCCGCCGTCAACATGTTCGTCCTGAGTGCCGCGGCCATAGGGCCCGTCAACATGGCGATGGGCAAGCTCATGCCCCTGACGGCGAAGGTCGTGACGGGGTACCGCACGATATCCGACGCGATGAGGGCGAACGCCGCCGCCCGGGCCGCGCTCGACGTCGCGAACAAGGGGGGCATCGTCACGGCGGGCGCGAGCACGGCCGCGACGGCGGCGGCGACCGCTGCGACGGGGGCGAACACGGCGGCGACCGCCGCCAACAGCGCGGGCGCCAAGCTCGCGGCGGTGAGCACGAACGTGCTGACGTTCGCGGTGAAGGCCCTGAGCCTCGCCTGGGCGACGAACCCCGTGGCCGTCGTCACCGTCGCGCTGGCCGCGCTGGCGGGCGTCGTCGCGCTCGTCGCCACGAAGACCTCCGGCCTCGGCGACGAGTACGCCGGGCTCACGCAGGCATCCCGCGCCCAGGGGAGGGCCGTCGACGACCTGCGGGCGCGCTACGAGGCCTTCACCGACGAGGAGAGGGCGACGTCGGAGGAGGCGGGGCGCGTGGCGGCCGAGCTCGACGAGGCCGAGGCCGCCTTCGAGCGCAACAGGAGGACCGTCGAGGAGCTCACGGAGGAGATACGGGAGGCCCGCGAGGGCTACCTCGAGTGGAGCGACGGCCTCGCCGACGCCGAGGCCGACG
>JAISGJ010000111.1 GCA_031263105.1 Coriobacteriales bacterium | reverse complement strand
TGACATGGTAAGCGGCATATCATCTCATTCCTTCCCTTTTAGATGAGACGATTTTCAAGTACTTTTTCATTTTGAGGAAACGAAGGGGGTTGGAGTACTTTTATTGTGAGGCGACGCGGCCGGTTGTTATCGGGGGCGCAGTGGCGTATCATGGACGGAGCCTTTAAGAGCGGTACCGTGAGGCCGACAAGGTAAAGTGTATACAACGGTTCGACGCACCTGCGGGCGGGGATTGCCAGAATCGTGTCAACATGCCCTTGTCGTGCGATACGATGAGGGCATTTTGTTGTACGCTTCATGATGTGCGGTGAGGAGTGGGCATGCGGAGAACGACGGTGGGAAGATGACGGGATCGGGCGGGACAAGGGCAGCTGCGCCGGCGATGCTGGTGCTGGAGGACGGCACGTCCTTTGCAGGCACAGGCTGCGGCGCTGCGGGCGAGGTTGCGGGCGAGCTGTGCTTCAACACCTCGATGGTCGGCTACCCCGAGGTCATAAGCGACCCGAGCTATGCCGGGCAGATACTCGCGATGACCTATCCGCAGATCGGCAACTACGGCGTGGCCCGTGCCGACCTGCAACGTGACACGCCCGCCTTGCGCGGGCTCGTGGTGCGCGACATGTGCCGTGAGCCCTCGAACTTCCGCTCCGAATGCCCCCTGCCGGATTTCCTTGTCGAGCAGGGCGTCGTCGCGATCGAGGGCGTCGACACCCGCAGGCTCACGCGCCATGTCCGCGACAACGGGGCGATGCGCGCCGTCGTCTCGACCGTCGATACCGATGTGTCCTCCCTGCTTGCGAAGGCGCAGGCCGCATCGTCGCTCGTCGCGCTCAACCTCGCCCGTACCGTGAGCGTGCGCGAGCCCTTTGAGTACGCCGCCGATGCTGACGATGCGGCCTACGCCTTCCTGCTCAAGCCCGCCCCCGCGCCGCGCCGCCACGTCGTCGCCTACGACTGCGGCATGAAACGCGGGATACTCCGCAACCTGCATCGGGCGGGCTGCCGCGTGACCGTCGTCCCTTGGGACACGCCCGCCGCAGACGTGCTGGCGCTGGAGCCGGACGGCGTGTTCTTCTCCAACGGCCCCGGCGACCCCGAGCCCGTCAGGGAGACGGCGGCGGCGGCGCGCGCGCTCATCGGCAGGCTGCCGCTGTTCGGCATCTGCCTCGGGCACCAGCTCATCGCGCTCGGCGCGGGGGCGCAGACCGAGAAGCTCAGGTTCGGCCATCGCGGCGCGAACCATCCGGTGATGAACCTGCGCACCCGCCGCGTGGAGATAACCGCCCAGAACCACGGCTTCGGCATCGTGTTCCCCTCGCTTGGGCCGCTCGTCCCCGAGGCGAGCGACGGCGCTGCGGAGCACGAAGGCGACCTGCGCCTCTGGGCAGAGCGCGGCTGCGCCCCCGTCGTGCGAAACGCGGAGTTCGGCCGCATACAGCTCACGCACGTCAACCTCAACGACGGCACGCCGGAGGGCCTGGCCTTCCTCGACCATCCGGTGTTCGGCGTGCAGTACCACCCCGAGGCGAGTCCGGGCCCCACGGACGCGCACTACCTGTTCACGGCCTTCATGCGGCTCATGGACGGGCGTGCGGACTACCTCGACATCGACCTGGCGGGCGACCGTCTCGCCGAATGGAGGTGAGGGGGATGCCGAGACGCACCGACATCAGGCGCATACTGGTCATCGGATCGGGCCCCATCGTCATAGGGCAGGCCTGCGAGTTCGACTACTCGGGGGCGCAGGCCTGCAAGGTGCTGATGGATGACGGCTTCGAGGTCGTCCTCGTCAACTCCAACCCTGCGACCATCATGACCGACCCGAAGATGGCGACGCGCACCTATGTCGAGCCCGTCACGCCCGACAGCGTGCGGCGCATCATCGAGCGGGAGCGCCCCGATGCGCTGCTGCCGACGCTCGGGGGGCAGACGGGCCTCAACTGCGCCGTCGCCCTCGCGCGCTCGGGCGTGCTCGACGAGCACGGCGTCGAGATGATCGGCTGCGACCTCGCGGCCATCGAGCGCGGCGAGGACCGCAGGCTCTTTGCCGAGGCGATGGCCGAGATCGGCCTCGACACCGCGCACGGGGGCTACGCCTACAGCGTCGAGGACGCCGAGGAGCTTGTGCGCGAGCTGGGCTTCCCGCTCGTGCTCAGGCCCTCCTACACGCTCGGCGGCGCGGGCGGCGGCGTCGCCTACACCTTGGCCGAGCTCCGTGAGACGGTCGCGCAGGGCCTCGACCTCAGCCCGGCCGGCGAGGTGCTCGTCGAGGAGAGCATGCTCGGCTGGAAGGAGTACGAGATGGAGGTGATGCGCGATGCCAAGGGCAACGGCATCATCGTCTGCTCCATCGAGAACGTGGACGCGATGGGCGTGCACACCGGCGACAGCATCACGGTCGCGCCCGCGATGACGCTCACGGACATCGAGTACCAGCGCATGCGCGTGGCCTCGCTGGCCATCCTTGAGAAGATAGGGGTCGCCACCGGCGGCTCCAACGTGCAGTTCGCCGTGGAGCCGCAGACGGGGCGCATGGTGGTCATCGAGATGAACCCGCGCGTCTCGCGCTCCTCGGCGCTCGCGTCGAAGGCGACGGGGTTCCCCATCGCGAAGTTCGCGGCCAAGCTGGCGGTCGGCTACACCCTCGACGAGATGCCCAACGACATCACGAAGGCGACGCCGGCCTGCTTCGAGCCGGCCATCGACTACGTGGTCGTGAAGGTGCCGCGCTTCGCCTTCGAGAAGTTCGAGGGAACCGACACCACGCTGACGACGCGCATGAAGGCCGTCGGCGAGGTCATGGCCATCGGGCGCACCTTCGAGGAGGCGCTCGGAAAGGCCATGCGCTCGCTGGAGAACGGCCGTGCGGGGCTCGGCTTCGACGGGAAGGGCTCCTTCGACGAGCAGCGCTTCACGCAGATGGTGGGCGTGCCGACCGAGCAGCGCCTGTTCTACGTCGCCGAGGCGCTGCGCCGGGGCTGGAGCGTGGCCGAGGTCGCCGAGGCGTCGCGCATCGACCCCTGGTTCCTCCATCGGATAGCGGCCATCGTCGCCGTCGCACAGGGGCTTGAGGGCCGTGCGCTCGCGGGCCTCGGTGCCGAGGAGCTGCGAGAGGCCAAGCGCTTCGGGCTTTCGGACGCGCAGGTCGCGCATCTGTGCGGCCTGGACGGGGCCGATGCCGAACTCGAGGTGCGCACATACCGCAAACAGCTCGGTGTTCTCCCCACCTTCAAGACCGTCGACACCTGCGCTGCGGAGTTCGACAGCCAGACGGGCTACTGCTACAAGACCTACGAGGAGACGGACGAGGTGCGCCCCGCCGTCAAGCCGCGCGCGATGATCCTCGGCGCCGGCCCCAACCGCATCGGGCAGGGGATTGAGTTCGACTACTGCTGCGTGCACGCGGCCTACGCCTTGTCCGAGATGGGCTATGAGACCGTCATGGTCAACTGCAACCCCGAGACCGTCTCGACGGACTACGACACCTCCGACCGCCTGTACTTCGAGCCGCTCACCTACGAGGACGTCATGGACGTCGTCGATGCGGAGCGGCCCGAGGGCGTCGTCGTCACCCTCGGCGGGCAGACCCCTTTGAAGCTCGCCCGGGCGCTCGAGGCGGCGGGAGTGAGCATCATGGGGACGAGGCCCGAGGCCATCGACCTCGCCGAGGACCGCGAGCGCTTCGCGGCATTGCTCGACGGGATGGGGATAGACTACCCCGAGGCCGGCACGGCCGAGTCCCTCGACGAGGCCTGCGAGGTCGCCGAGCGGCTGGGCTTCCCCCTGCTCGTGCGTCCGAGCTACGTGCTCGGCGGGCGGGGCATGGTCATCGCCTACAACACCCGCTACCTTGAGAAGCACCTGCTCGCGGCGGCCAGGGTGACGCCGGACCACCCGGTCTACCTCGACCGCTTCCTCGAAGGCGCCATCGAGGTCGACGTCGACGCGCTCTGCGACGGCGCCGAGGTCTACATCGGCGGGCTGCTCGAGCACATCGAGGAGGCCGGCATCCACAGCGGCGACTCGAGCTGCTGCACCCCGCCCTTCTCGCTTTCCGAGAGCATCATCGCCACGATCAGGGACCACACGGTGCGGCTCGCGCTGGCCGTCGGCGTGCGCGGGCTCGTGAACATCCAGTTCGCCGTCAAGGACACGGCCGTCCACGTCATAGAGGTCAACCCGCGCGCGAGCAGGACGGTCCCCTTCACCTCGAAGGCGACGGGCGTCCCGCTCGCGAAGTGCGCCGCCCGCATCATGGCGGGCGCGACCCTCGCCTCGCTCGGGCTGCCGTCCGATGCGCGCGAGCTCGACCACTTCAGCGTCAAGGAGGCCGTCATGCCCTTCGGGCGCTTCCCCGGCGCAGACATCGTCCTGGGCCCTGAGATGAAGTCGACCGGCGAGGTCATGGGCATCGGCCGCAGCTACCCCACCGCCTACGCGAAGGCGGCGCTTGCCATCGACTACTCGCTGCCCACCGAGGGGGCGGCCTTCATCAGCGTCTGCGACCGGGACAAGCGTCAGGTCATATCGCTGGCGAACTCCCTGCACCATCTCGGCTTCGAGCTGCTCTCGACCGCAGGAACCGCACGTGCGCTCGAGGCCGCCGGCATACCCGTGCGCCGCGTGCGCAAGGTGCAGGAGCAGCGCCCGAACATCGCCGACGAGATCGCCAACGGCATGGTCGCCCTCATGGTCAACACGCCGTTCGGGCAACAGACGCGCTCCGACGGCTTCCACCTGCGCACCGCCGCCGTGCGTCACGGCATCTGCTACGCGACGACCCTCGCGGGGGCGAGCGCCATGATACGCGCCATCGAGGTCGCGCAGCGCGATGCCGCCGGCACGGGGGAGCTCGACCCCGTGGCCCTGCAGGACCTCGAACAATGGGAGGCATGATGAGGAGTACGGGCTTGGGCGCTGCGGGCGCCGTGGGCGCTGCGGACGCCGTGGGCGCTGCGGACGGGGGAGAGGGCACGGCGGGGCTTCCGCCCTGCCCTGCGCCTCCCGCTGGCGGTGCGTGTCCCGCTGGCGGTGCGCGACCTGCCGCCGCCGCATCCTTCCTCGAGCAGGCCGTTGTGGAGGAGAACGGCGCCTTCGCCTCCGGCATCTTCCGCCTCGTGCTCGGCGCGCCGCGCACGGCGGGCTGCCTGGAGCCGGGGCAGTTCGTCCACCTCCCGCTTCCGGGTTCCGAATCCCGTCTGCTGCGACGTCCCTTCAGCGTGTACAGGACGGATGCCTCCAACGGCTTCGTCGAGGTCGTCTACCAGACCGTCGGCGCAGGCACGCGCTTCCTCGCGGGCGTGCGGCCCGGCACGGCGCTCGACCTCGTCGCCCCGCTCGGGCGGGGCTGGCAGGTGCCTCCGGGCACGCGCAAGGCCCTTGTGGTGGCGGGCGGCGTCGGCATGGCCCCGCTGAACATGCTCGTGGCGCGGCTCTTGGAAGAAGGGGGCGTCCATCTCGTTGTCGGGGCCCGCAGCGCGGACTGCCTCGTGCCCCTTGCGGTGCCCGTCGGCGTGGGCGCAGGCCGCCTCGGAACCGTCACGGTCACCGACGACGGCAGTGCAGGCTGCAAGGGCCTCACGACCGACGTGACGCGCGAGCTGCTGCAACAGGAGGCCTTCGACTATGTGGCGACCTGCGGGCCGGAGCCGATGCTGCGCATCGTCGCCGAGCTGGCCCTTGCGGCAGGCGTGCCCTGCGAAGTCTCGCTGGAGCGGCGCATGGCCTGCGGCATCGGCGCCTGCCTCTCCTGCGCGGTCCCCACGCGCACAGGCCTGCGCCGCGCCTGCGCCGACGGCCCGGTGTTCGATGCGAGGGAGGTGCTGTGGTGAGCGATGTGACGAACGCTCCGGCGATTGCCTCGACTGCTGCTCCAGCGGACGGGCTGCGCCTTGCCGTCGACCTCGGCGGCCTGGCGATGAAGAACCCCCTCACGGTCGCCTCGGGTACCTTCGCCTCCGGCAGGGAGTACGCCGCGCTCTGGCAGGGGACGCTCGGCGGGGGCTCTCCCGCCCCGCCCCTCTCCCTTCTCGGGGCCCTCACCACCAAGGGCGTCTCCGCGAGGCCCTGGGAGGGCAACGTCGGCGTCCGCATCGCCGAGTCCGCAAGCGGCATCCTCAACTCCATCGGCCTGCAGAACCCCGGGGTCGAGGCCTTCTGCTCCGGCGACCTCGCCTGGCTTGCGGCCCAGGACGTGCCCGTCATCGTCAACGTCTCCGGTCACAGCGTCGAGGAGTACTGCGCGGTCGTCGAACGCCTTGAGCGGGAGAAGGCCGTCAGCGCCTACGAGCTGAACATCTCCTGCCCCAACGTGGATTGCGGCGGCATGGCCTTCGGCACGTCACCCGCCGCCGCCGAGCGCGTCACCCGCGCCTGCCGCGAGGCCACCGCCCGCCCGCTCGTCGTCAAGCTCACCCCGAACGTGACCGACGTCACCGAGATAGCGCGCGCCTGTGAGGCGGGGGGCGCGGACGCGCTCTCCCTCATCAACACGGTGGCGGGCATGGCGATAGACGCGCGCGCGCGCAGGCCGGTGTTCGACCGCGTGGTCGCGGGCCTCTCCGGCCCCGCCGTCAAACCGGTGGCGCTGTACGCGGTGCACAGGGTCTCCCGTGCGGTGGGGCTCCCGCTGCTGGGGATGGGCGGCGTCGCGACCGTGGAGGACGTCGTGGAGTTCCTGCTCGCAGGCGCTACAGCCGTCGCGGTCGGCACCTGGAACTTCCACGACCCCCTTGCGCTGCCGCACCTGCTCGAAGGCTTGGAGGCATGGTGCGAGGAGCAGGGCGTGGCGGATGTGCATGAGCTGATAGGAGGACTCAGGTGAGCGAGGGCAGGGCGGCGGGGGCGGCGGCAGGAGGGGCGGCGGCAACAGCGGCGGCGGGCGAGGCGGCGGCGATCGGAGGGCCGACGGTCGGAGCGGTGGCGACGACCGGGACAGCGGCGGCGGCCGGAGCGGCGGCGACCAGCGCCTTCTGGGGGCCTGATGCCGCACAGCGCATCATCGTCGCCTTGGACTGTCCGCCCGACGAGGCCCGCCTGTTCGCGCACCAGCTGGCGGGCAGGGCGCACTGGCTCAAGGTCGGCATGACGCTCTACTACGAGGCCGGCCCCGCCATTGTCCGCGAATTCAAGGAGCAGGGCTTCAAGGTCTTCGTCGACCTGAAGCTGCACGACATACCGCATCAGGTGCGCGGGGCCGCAGCCTCGGTCGTGCGCGCCGGCGCCGACCTGCTCACCGTCCACGCCGCAGGCGGCCTTGCCATGATGCAGGCGGCTGCGGAAGGGGCGCGTTTCGCTTGTGAGGACGGCGAGGGCACCCGCCCCCTGGTCGTCGCCATAACGGTGCTCACCTCGATGGATGCCGCATCCCTCGCCCAGACAGGCGTGGCGCGCCCCTTGGACGAGCAGGCCCTCGCCCTTGCCCTGCTCGCGCGACAGGCAGGCCTCGACGGCGTCGTCTCCTCGCCGCAGGAGGCGCAGGCACTCCGCACGCTCCTCGGCCCCGCTGCCGCCATCGTCACGCCCGGCGTCCGCCCCGCAGGCTCCGCCCTCGACGACCAGTCCCGCACCGCGACCCCCGCCGAGGCGCTCAGGGCCGGTGCGAGCCACCTCGTCATCGGCCGTCCGATAACCGCCGCCACAGACCCTGCCGCCGCCTTCGAGGCGATAGCGGCATCGCTGCACGCAGGGCATTGACCATCGAGGCCGACGGGCAGCCTGTCAAGCAGGCGCGGCATCGCCTCATACAGGGCACGCGAAGCAGGGCACCAACAGAGACGACCGGCAGCTTTGCCGGGACGAGAGACAGGAGACCAGGATGAGCGAGGCCTTTGAGCGCATGACCGACGAGGACGTGCTTCAGGCACTGAAGGGCACCGAGGCGATACGGCAAGGGCACTTCCGTCTGACGAGCGGCCGTCACTCCGACACCTACGTCCAGTGCGCCCGCGTGCTCGAGCACCCCCGGCTCACCAACCGCCTTGCCGCAGAGGCGGCCGCCCGTCTCCCCAAGGGCCTCGCCATAGACCTCGTCGCCTCCCCGGCGATCGGCGGCATCCTCTTCGGCTTCGCCGTCGCGGCCGCCCTCGACGTCCCCTTCGTGTTCAGCGAGCGCACAGACGGCGAGATGGCGTTCCGCCGCTCCTTCGAGGTGCCGCCCGGTGCCCGCGTGCTCGTGGCGGAGGACGTCGTGACCACCGGCGGCTCGGTGCAGGAGGTCTGCCGCCTCGTGGCCGCCCAGGGAGGGGAGCCCGCAGCCGTCCTCACCCTCATCGACCGAGGCTCCGCCCCCGCCTTCCCCGTGCCCTACTACCCCCTCCTGCGCCTCGAGGTCCCCTCATGGGCTCCCGAAGACTGCGTCCTCTGTCAACAGGGCATCGCCCTCTCCGCCCCCGGCAGCCGCAAGTTGGCGCTTCCCTAATCAAAAAACTCTGGGTGGGCGTAGACGTTCACTATGGTCAGCTTGCCCTCGATTCTCTGGCCGTCAGTCAGGTCCTCGCTCACCAAGTACTCGCAGCCGGATTCGAGCGCAGACGCGACGATGAGGCTGTCGTAGACGCCGAGGACGTTCTCCTTCGCTATCCTCAGGGCGTTCTGCACGGTGGCGTGGGTCACCACCGCAAGGTCGCAGGCCTGCACCGTGCCGTCGATTATCTCCCCCACTCGGTCGTGGGGAATCTTCGCCTTTCTGACCAGCACGTTCGCCAACTCGCTGAGGACCTGCGTGCTGCACACGCAGTCAAGTGCGTCGATAGCCCTTCTCGACACATCCCGTTTCCCGGCATCGGTGGCGGACTGGAGGTAGACAAGCACGTTGGTGTCGATGAACGCCTTACCGCGCATTGGCTTCGTCCCTGTCGAAGGCGTAGCCGCTTGTGTCGAACCCGTAGAAGGGGATGCGGTCGCTCTTCCTGACGGGCGGTGCAGGCACGGGGAACAGCATGACCCGCACCCTGGATTCGACCTGTCCGGCGTATTGCGGCGGTATGGTTATCGTCCCGCCCGTGGCCTCGGCCTCGAATGTGATTGGCGACATCTCTGCACCTCCTGTAGTTCCTTTTCGTTCACAGTATACACCCCTCGGCACATCTGGCACCGCCTTTTTCTCCTTTACCCACCGTATTGCCTCAAAATAAAAAGTACTCCAAACACCATTCGTTACCTCAGAAATAAAGGTACTTAAAGGGTATGCCTTCCCTCCCTTCTTCCCTGAGGTCTGATTGCATGATTATAAAGGATCGGATGGGGACATTGGATTTCAACAGGCTACCGGGCTTGGTGGTGGCCCGCCCTTTAAGGCACAGCTCCTTCCTCTCACAGGCAAGAAGGCGGTCGATGGCGGAAGCCGACATACGACGGAGCTTGGCCTCGACATCGCAGGCAAGCACAGGCTCACCTGTGCGACACATCGCATCTGAGGCATCGTTCATA
>JAISGJ010000085.1 GCA_031263105.1 Coriobacteriales bacterium | reverse complement strand
GGTCGACCGCTGGCGCGGGCGAAGATTCCTCGGCTGCGGGGCTTCGCCCCTCCGCTCGGAATGACAGGGGGGCGCGCTCGGAATGACAGTGGGGCGCGCTCGGACTGACAGTGGGGCGCGCTCGGAATGACAGTGGGGGGCGCTCGGAATGACAAGGGGGTGTGCTGGATCGGCGGGGGGAGGCCGTGTGTCGGCTCAGCACTCCGAGGCGGTCCATAGCCTGCCGATCTCGAGGGCGCGCTTGTTGGACTCGGCGAGGTCGGCGTGCTTTGCCGAGACGCTTTTGTCGATGGCCTTCTTGCAGGTCTCCTCCGTGGAGAAGCCTGTCGCGTCGAGCAGCTTGCCGACGAGGATGACGTTCGCGAGTCCCTTCAGCCCGTTCTCCTCCGCAAGCAAGGTGGCCGGCACGTCGTAGTACTCGATGTCGCTACGCAGGGTGCAGGTGCCCACCATCGTGGAGTCCACGACGACCACGCCCCCGGGCACGACCTCCGCGATGAACTTCTCGTAGGAGGGGAGGTTCATGGCGACAAGTGCGTCCGGCTCCGTGACAAGGGGCGAGCCGATGGGCGCATCGGAGAGGCAGACGCTGCAATTGGCGGTGCCGCCGCGCATCTCGGGCCCGTAGGAGGGCAGCCACGAGATCTCGCGGCCGTCGATCATGCCTGCATAGGCGACGATCTTGCCTGCGAAGAGGATGCCCTGGCCGCCGAATCCTGCAAGCATGATGTTGAGGTTTTTGCTCATGACGTCGCCTCCTGTAATCCGCTGCGGCGGCTGTCCATGGACTCACCCGCTGCTTCGCAGCTTCGCCCGAAAACAGCGCACTGCGCTGTTTTCCCCCCGAACCCCACCAGCATGATGTTGAGGTCTTTGCGCATGATGTTGAGGTCCTTGCTCATGACTGCGCCCCGCTTTTCTCCCCAGCTTTGGCGTCCACGAACACGCCGAGGGGGTAGTAGGGGACCATGTTCTCCTGCAGCCAGGCAAAGGCATCCGTGGGGGTGAGGCCCCAGTTGGTCGGACAGGTCGCAAGGACCTCGACGATGGTGAAGCCGAGGCCCTCCATCTGGTACTGGAAGGCCTTTTTGATAGCTCGTTTGGCACCGCGCACGTTGCGGGGGATGTCGACGCTCACGCGCTGTGCGAACGCCACGCCGTCGAGTGAGGAGAGCAGTTCGCAGACGCGGATGGGGTGACCCGCCGCCTCGACGTCGCGGCCATAGGGCGAGGTCTGCGTGACCTGGCCGGGCAGGCTCGTGGGGGCCATCTGGCCGCCGGTCATGCCGTAGATCGCGTTGTTGATGAAGATGACGGTGATCTTCTCGCCGCGAGTCGCCGCATGTATGGTCTCGGCCATACCGATGGAGGCAAGGTCGCCGTCGCCTTGGTAGGTGAAGACGACGTTGTGGGGGCAGGCGCGCTTCAGGCCGGTCGCGACCGCAGGGGCGCGCCCATGCGCGGCCTGTGCCATGTCGCAGGCGTAGAAGTCGTAGGCGGTCACGCTGCACCCCACCGGGCAGACGCCGATGGTCGAGCCCTCGATGTCCAGCTCGTCGATGGTCTGTGCCACAAGGCGCTGCACGATGCCGTGCGAGCAGCCGGGACAGTAGTTGGTCACGGTGTCGGTGAGCGCACGGGGACGCTCGAAGAGGATGGGGGAGCGGGGGGCCTTTGCCTTGGCCGCCGGTGTCGCTGTGGCCGCCGCCTTGCTCGCCGTCTTCTCGCTCACGCTCATAGGGCACCTCCTGTCGGTCTTGTCAGTCTGCTGTGGACGGGGACAAGCTGGACGTCCTCTCCGGACGCCACCCGTCGCAGCGCCTCTGCGACCTCGTCGGGCGTGGGGACGATGCCGCCGGTGTGGGCGAAGAAGTTCACCGGTCTGCGGCCGTTGATAGCAAGCCGGACGTCCTCCACCATCTGACCCATGGAGAACTCGGTGACAAGATAGGCGCGGGTCTGCTCGATGGTCGCCTCAAGGGCAGCCGTGGGATACGGCCAGAGCGTGACGGGGCGGAGCAGGCCGGCCCGGATGCCCTCGCTGCGCGCCTTGTTCACCGCGCTGCGGGCGATGCGCGAGGCCGCGCCATAGGCGACGATGACGAACTCCGCGTCCTCGACGAGGTAGGTCTCGGCGCGTTGCTCCTGCACCTTGATCTGCTCATACCGCATCCAGCGATGCGTGATGGAGTCCTCAAGCTCCTGCGCCACGAGGAACAGCGAGTTCACGGTGTTGTGGGGCCGCTCGTTCCTGTGGCCGTTGATGGCCCAGGGCTTCTTGGGCAGATCCTCGGCGGCAAGGGGCTCGGGCAGGGCGACCGGTTCCATCATCTGTCCGAGCAGGCCGTCTGCCAGGATCATGACCGGCGTGCGGTAGCGGTCGCCGAGCTCGAAGGCCAGGGCGACGAGGTCGGCCATCTCCTGCACCGTGGAGGGCGCGAAGACTATGACGTGCCCGTCGCCGTGCCCCGTCGCACGGGTCGCCATCCAGTAGTCGGCCTGGCTGGGCTGGATGCCGCCCAGGCCGGGGCCGCCGCGCTGCACGTTGATGATGAGTGCGGGCAGGTCGGCGCCGATCATGTATGAGATGCCCTCGCTCTTGAGGCTCACGCCCGGCGAGGAGCTCGAGGTCATCACGCGGACGCCGGCGGCCGAGGCCCCGTAGACCATGTTGATGGCTGCTATCTCGCTCTCGGCCTGCAGGTAGGTGCCGCCTATCTTGGGCATGCGCTTGGCCATGTAGGCCGCAAGCTCCGTCTGCGGGGTGATGGGGTATCCGAAGAAATATTTGCACCCGGCACGGATAGCGGCTTCCGCCAAGGCCTCGTTGCCCTTCATGAGAACCTTCTCGGCCATCTTCTCCTACCTCTCTATCGTGATTGCGACGTCGGGGCACATGACCGCACAGTTCAGACATGCGGTACACGCCTCCTGGTCGATGCATTTTGCGGGATGATAGCCCTTTTGGCTCAGTTCCTCGAAATCGAGGACCATGATCTTCTCGGAACACGCCTCGACACAAAGGCCACAGCCCTTGCAAAAGCCCTTGTCTACAATTACCCGTGCCATCGACCCATCCTTTCGCTCGGGTCCAAGCAGGCTCTCCCTCTTTCGAGAGCCGCCGTCCTATCTCTCATAACGGTATCCGAACATTTTACACAGGTCGCGGCCTCAAGGACAGAGGGCAGAGGGCAGGAGGCAGCAGAGTGGCCTGTAGGAGTTGACTGTACAGACCCCCACTGTCATCCCGAGCCCCCACTGCCATCCCGGGCCCCCACTGCCATCCCGAGCCCCCACTGTCATCCCGAGCCCCCACTGTCATCCCGAGCCTGCCGAGGGATCCTTGACCGCGCAAGCGGTCGACCGCAGGTCGAAAGGTTCCCTGACCTGCGGTTGGACACTGCGTGTCCAAAGATTCCTCGGCTCCGCTCGGAATGACAGTGCTGTGCGAACAGTAACGAACGGGGGGATACAATCGGCCCGTCGCGAGTCCGTCCCGCCCCGGCGGGACGTCGGGGACGCCGTCCCCTACGGGGAAGGGGCACTGCTCGGTGTTTCCGTGGCTGGCGGCCCTCATGGCCGCC
>JAISGJ010000083.1 GCA_031263105.1 Coriobacteriales bacterium | reverse complement strand
CCCAGGTCTGTTCGGGGGCGCAACGCCACTACTTGCGGTAATGGCGTTGCGTTCACGGGCAGAGCTGGGGCAGATCAGGCGTGAGATGGTGCACAATGAATAAATCGGCGCTTCCCTAGAGCAATCCAGCGACAAGGCACCTTTTCACAAAAGCTATAATAAGTAATAGGGAACGAAATTACCAGTTCTCGCGTCGCCTCAGCCAACAAGCTGACATACGGCCTGCTGGCCATCTTCCTTGGCGGCATCGGCGCGCATAAGTTCATGGCGGGGAAGACCGGGCTGGGGATCGTCTGCATCCTGTTCTGCTGGACCTTCATACCGGCGATCATCGGACTCGTGGAGGGCATCGCCGCCCTCACGAAGCAGGCAGGCACCAACGGCGACATATACGTTTAGACAAGAGGACAACCATTGCATACAAAATGCGGCAAGGGCTGGGGCGCCCTTGCTGTCGGTCGCCGACGCTCATAGATGATGTCGATGTCGCTGTCGTCGTTCGCCTCGTCGCGGGCGTAGGAGCCGAAGAGGTAGACTGCGGGGATGCCGTACTTCTCTGCAACAGGGGCTATCCGCGACCTGATCTCGGGATACGTGTATCTCACGGCAAATCTCTTTCGCTCTATGGCCGAACTCGTCTGTCCCACATTATGGCGTCCTCGTAATCGGCAGAGCGGAATCAATCAACAAGCTGACGGTTGGTGCATCTGGCAAGCCAGGGCAGGGCATCCATGAGGTTGTCCAGGCAAGATGGGATTTGCTACGATTCACATACGAAATGGCCAGTTTGAGACGCTGTCTTCTATAATGAAAACAAAGGTTTTTTCTAGGAAAGAGAAGGATAGTGGCACTGACTTTCAAACAGATTGAGGACAGGGCATCTTTGAGGGATGCTGCTGGATTCGAGTTCAAATGGGACATGCCCGACAGCCCGAACACCATCACGGTTTCCAATGTTATTGATGGCCGCTCTGTCGCCTTAGCCGAGTACGAGCACGTCCCGGAGGATTTGTACAACTACCTCCATCTGCTCGAGGTGATACCGGAGTATCGCGGAACTGAGGTCGCCGGGCAGATGTTGGCCTATGTCGCTTGGGATTCAGTTGTCAACGGCTTTGAGGGGTTCGTGGCATTCGAGCCGAAGACCCTCATCTACAACTACTACATTGCCAAATACGGGGCAAGGCCCCTTGTCGGGCGCAAGCTGTTCTTCGGAACCGAGGCCAGCGTCAACCTCATCCATCGATACCTAGGAGGCGATTATGTCAAAGACATCGAAACGTACCTCTAGGACACTGCCTAACCCAAGCTTGGTACCGGGCGGCGTAAACGACCTGCGCCGCTATAACTTTCGCACTCTTGCTGCCGATGCCGCCGCGAAAGGCCGCGCACTGACGCCCAAGGAGGCCGACCGGCACCTCAAGCCCGGGTGCCGATAGGCGCACAATTGGCAGGGTTTGCAAGGGATCGTTCCCCCTGTCGGCCTTTCTCTGGCTTTGGTTCTTGCCAATCTCTTGACTTCAGAGCAAGTCAGAATACGTGCCGGTGCGCACGGCGGTCAGTGGGGATGTCCGTAAAAACGATACGCCCCCAATGGTAGCAAGGCACCGCAATGAAAGGCATCCTCGAGCCGCTGACGATTGGGGGCATCCTCCGGAATGTCGATTCCCGATATCGCGAACACCACGAGCTTGAGCCCGTAGTCGTCAAGAATCTCCTGAAGGATCGGCTGGATGCGATACGCAAGTTCATCCTGCTGTGCCACAATCCCAAGGATTTCCTGACCGGAGTCCATAATCGCCTTGGCAAGGCTCGATTTCACGTGTTGCTGGAACTCGTTGTCGAAGTAACGGTTGAGCTCGTCCTGCAACGCAAACGAGATGTTGTTGCCCAACAGCTTCGCCAAAAACTTCGCGCCGTTATCGATCTGCACCTTGTACGAACCACGGGACCGCGCGCTGGTCATGATGTGCATAATCGGGTCGCGCACCTGAATGGGCGAACTGGTGCCCCAGAGTATCTCCATGCTGTGCGCCTTACGGACGAAGTAGACCACAGCGCTGAAGGTGCTGACCCCGCCCTTGAAGGCATTGCGCAAGCGGCTCCTTAGAGCTCACGGAGCAACCTCGCCTCTTAGGCGCTCGTAGGTTTCCTCCAGACTCATCCGATAATGGTGGTGCCTGCGGTCGGTCAGCATCCTGTACAGGTCGGAGCCGACGACCATGCCCATGCTCTCGGCGACACCTGTCCCCAGTTCCTGCGAAAGCCTGCTTGCGAGATAAGCCGACAGCCTGGCGATATAGTTGTCCATCCTGTCATCTGACAACATTTCGGCTCCTCGCAAGGACGAGGTTGCCCAAGGCTTCAGGCGTCCTGAAGCATGCCTGGTACTTGTAGCGGTACGGTCTTAGATCCGAGATGGTGTCCGACTTTATCCGCGCCACCCTCTCGGGATTGTCGGCAGGCAGGTTTTGAAGCGCGATTATCAGTTCATTGATGGTAGGCGAGAGATCGTCGTCGGCGACGGGACCGATGATGATATCGTAGGTTGCGAGCAGCTCCTGGCATCTCGTTTGGTTGACGTATTCCCTGGAACGGGCATCCCTGTTGAAAAGCACGAACTCCAACCACTGCACGTCAGCTTCTCCGAAGTCGAAGCACAGGACTGCGTTTTTCCCGGAATACGCGTACTGGTTGCTGACACCGTAGGCCAGGCCCTTCAGGTCGCCTCGGTCAAGCGCTATCTCGTCGGCCTGCGCCCTGTCGTCGGTCAGGTAGAACCCCTGTCCGAAATCGGTTGCCCTGCGCGCGAACGAGAGATCCGGAACCTTGATTTCCGTGTAGGAACCGTGGTACAGAGGCCCGTCAAGGTCTATCGAAGCAGACACTGAGATCGTCCTCCAAGATGTCCATGACGCCCTCATTGCCATAGTAATGAAGGGTGCCGTAATGCTGCATGACGATGTCGAGCAAGCGCTCGCGCCTCACGACCAGCGGCAGCTCCTCATAGGACAGGTCATAGCGCTGCCGTACATCC
Source organism: Coriobacteriales bacterium (assembly GCA_031263105.1). Classification (GTDB taxonomy): domain Bacteria; phylum Actinomycetota; class Coriobacteriia; order Coriobacteriales; family UBA8131; genus JAISGJ01. The sequence goes on along the minus strand of JAISGJ010000083.1, from coordinate 6,694 downwards.
TTTAGCAGCAAGCCGAGGAAAAGTCCCTTGTCGTATGTCTCACGTTCGAGCAAACCGGACTCCTAAGAAGAGTAGCTCCTTCGTCTCACATTCTACTATACATGGGCGGCGGCTCGTACCTCCAGATTGCCGAACTTATGCTATCACTTCAAGGGCATGCCTTTCGCATCAGTCTTTATGGCCACACCCGCCAAAATGAGTATCCCCTCTATAATCCCCCATAGTGCTCCATATCCCAACGTTACAAAACTTACAGCGATCTGAATAATCCCAATCATTTTATATCCGAGATAGAAACGATGCACGCCGAGCCCTCCGAGAAAGATACCGAGTAGACCAGTAAACACCTTGCTCTTTCGTTCGGATTCCACATAGAGTCCTTGCGCTTGCTCCTGAACCTGTTGGGTGGGCGTAACGACTTTTGATTGCTCTTTCATAATCATCTGTTTTGATTCTTGCAGGTATTCAATACCTTTTTCCTTATCCAGCAGTCACGCATCGTGCGGTTGCATGTAGGTGACCCCAGACGATCTTAGATGCTATGACTCAAGAGCCAAACAAAGATGTGCCCAGGTGCCCATCTGATCCTTTGTTTGGCGACATCCCGGTTGGATGGGTGCCTGGGCAGATGGGAGTCTGCCATGGACAGGCACTTGAACCCGCAATCGGGATATGTCGATGCCCTGCCTTATGACGACTTCAAGCTATTGAGAAGCGCGGTCGCCGCAAGGGGATGCAAGGGCAAGGTCGGCTTCAGCACATACGAGGAAGCAATCGCCGCCTATAGGCCCAACCGCATCTGCCCTTGCTGCGCATCTGATAACTACCGCAGGGATGGGAGCACGCCATCTGGCCACCAGAGATATTTCTGCAAGGCATGCAACAGCAGGTACAGCTCACTGACCGGCACGGTCTTTGAGTACAGCAAAAAGGAGTTGTCGACCTGGGTGGATTTCATCACCATGATGTGCCATAACGTACAGGTGGACACGGCGGCGGATATGTGCGGCATATCGCACCACACGGCGTTTGGGTGGCGCCACAGGGTGATGGCGACGATTGACGGCTACCAGGATCGCATCGTGCTGCGCGATCGTGTATGGATTGACGAGACGTATGTCACCGACACCTCGCTGCTGGGAGATTCTGACTGGCGTCCCAGGAGGGGGTTGCCCAGGAACAAGATATGCATCGCCGTTGGCATCGATACCCGCAAAACCCGGTTGCCGTCGTCTGCGGTCATGGGAAGCCGACCTCCAAACGCATAAAAGACGCACTCCGAGACCGCATCGCCAAAGGCTCGACCATCGTCCATGACTTAGAGAAGTCACATAAGTCCTTGGTGAAGGCGGTTTCAGGAATTGACGAGCCGTATCGAGCGGATACGAAGGACCCGGCCTACCTCGAGGGGATGGAGATGACAAACAACTTCTGCTCGTGGCTTAAAAGGTATCTTTGGCGCTTCCCGGGCATGAAGGTCGATAGCCTGCAATCGTACCTGAACTGGTACGTCTACCTGTTTCGGGTGACCCGCGATAAGAGGAAATGGCCCAAAGTGGAAAGAGTGGTGCGCCATTTGATGCTGGTCGATGCAACTTATCGCTGTTCAAGGGGTATTTCTCTACCGCACGATGCGTGACTGCTGGATTGGTCATATATTTCTTCTTTTGAGTCTGTAAGGACAGCCGACCGCAGTCGACCGCTTGCGCGGTCGAAGATCCCTCGGCAGGCTCGGGACGACAGTGGGGACCCGGGGTGGCAATGGAGGTGAACAGTAGCCGCAGCGGCACGTCAAGCAACAGTTCACGGACGGCTTCGGGCTTTATAATTGAGACTGTGGTACTCTAATATATTCTACGTCATTTGGGGCTTGTCTTGAGCAAGAAGGGGAGAGTCCAATTCACTCCACCACGCTTATCCAGGCCCCGCACGATACAAAGATAAGGCCAGAACACCTATGATAGTCTCATGGATGACCACCAACAGCTGTAACCTCGCCTGCGAGCACTGCTACCAGGACGCCAGCGTGGCCGAGGAGCGCGAGCTCGGCACCGGGGAGGCGCGCGTGATGATCGACCAGATCGCGCGCGCAGGGTTCAAGATCATGATATTCAGCGGCGGCGAGCCCCTGCTGCGCCCCGACATCTTCGAGCTCGTCGCTCATGCCGCCTCGCGCGGGCTGCGCCCGGTCTTCGGCAGCAACGGGACGCTCATCACCGCAGAAGTCGCCGCACGCCTCAAGGAATGCGGCGCCGCAGCGATGGGGATAAGCGTCGACAGCCTCGATGCCGCCAAGCACGACCGCTTCCGCAAGCTGGAGAACGCGCACGCGCTCACACTCGCCGGCATCGAGAACTGCAAGCAGGCGGGGCTGCCCTTCCAACTGCACACCACGGTGGTCGACTGGAACCGCGACGAGATATGCGACATCACCGGCTACGCCGAGCAGATCGGCGCCATCGCGCACTACATATTCTTCCTCATCCCCGTGGGACGCGGCCTTGCCATCGAGGGCACCTCGCTGGCCGTGCGCGAGAACGAGGCGCTGCTGCAGGACATCATGCGCACGCAGGCCGAGGTCTCCATCGACGTCAAGCCCACCTGCGCCCCGCAGTTCACGCGCATCGCGCGGCAGCTGGGCATCGAGACGCGCTTCGCCCGAGGCTGCCTCGCGGGCCTCACCTACTGCGTGATCGGCTCGCAGGGCATCGTGCGCCCCTGCGCCTACATGACCGAGGAGGCGGGCGACGTGCGCACGACGCCCTTTGACGAGATATGGCACACGAGCCCCCTGTTCGAGCGTCTGCGCGGCCAGGCCTACGGCGGCTCCTGCGGCGTGTGCGAATTCAACGATACCTGCGGCGGTTGCCGGGCCCGTGCCGCTCACTGTCATGACGGCGACTACCTGGCGCAGGACGACTACTGCCTGCACGGCCAGCAGATGCTGCATCAGCGGTAGGGACGGCAGGGCGGCAACAGGGCGGCAGGGGCGGCAGGGCGGCAACAGGACGGCAGGGGCGGCAGGAGAAGGGCCAGCAACAGAACCAGCACCATCAGAGAGAACAGAACGAACGGAGAGACCAGAATGAACCAAAAGACACCTGTCCGACCGCACCCCTCGCGGCACATCCTGCCGCATGTCCTTGCCACAGCCTTGGCCCTCGCCCTGGCTCTGCCGCTCGCCGCGTGCACGACGGCAGGCCCTACGGATACCAGCGGCGACTCCTCCGCCTCGAACCCCGCCCAACCCAACGGAGGCAGCGAGGGCAGCGAGGACGAAAACAGCCAAGGCACGCCCTCGTCCTCCACCCCCGCCCCCGTCACCTTCACCGACGCGCTCGGCACACAGGTGACCGTGGACAATCCTCAGCGCGTCGTCGCCTGCATGGGCAGCCTCGCAGCCATCTGGGAGCTCTCCGGAGGGCAGCTCGTGGGCGTCACGAACGACGCGCTGCTCGACTACTCCCTCAACTCCCCCGCCATCGACATCGGCGACTTCTCCTCTCCCAACCTTGAGAGCATCATCGCCCTTGAGCCGGACTTCGTGATCCTCACCGCCGCCAGCACGGGACGCGCCGGAACCGCCAGCCAGACGGAGCTCAAGGAGGGACTCGAGGCATCCGGCATCACCGCCGCCTACTTCGAGGTGACCGTGTTCGAAGACTACCTCGCCATGCTCGACATCTGCACCCAGATCACCGGCCTGCGCGAGCGTTACGATGCCTACGGCACCAATCAGCAGATCGTCATCGACCGCATCATCGAGAAAGCCGCCCCCGCTGCGGCCGCAGCCCCCGCTCCCACCGTGCTGCTCATGGCCACCTACTCGGGCGGCACGCGCGTGCAGGACTCCAGCACGATGACCGGCGCGATGCTGGCCGAGCTGGGAGCGGACAACCTCGCCAGCTCCAACCCCTCCCTGCTCAAGGACTTCAGCCTCGAAGCCATCATCGAGCGCGACCCGCAGTACATATTCGTGATCCCCATGGGCAACGACGAGCAGGCGGCGCTCGAGAACCTCAACGCCGCCACAGAAGCAAATCCTGCGTGGGCCGGCCTCGACGCGGTGAAGAACAACCGCTACCTCACCCTCGACCCCAGCCTCTTCCTCTACAAGCCCAACGACCGCTGGTCCGAGGCCTACCAGGTGCTCTATGATGCCCTCTACTCATGAGCCGCGCACATCGCATGGCCTGCGTGCACAGCATGGCCCGCGCACATCCCATAGCCTGCGCCTGCCCGCCCTTTTGTGCGGATAAGCCCGGGCGCAAACCGTTCGAGACCCTCCCGCTTCCATGACCAGGACACGTCGCCACCCCCAGCCGCCCTTCGCGCAGCACGGCACCGCGCTCATCGTCGGCGCCGCACTGCTGGTGCTGCTTGCCACTGTGACGGGCTGCCTCGCAGGCTCGAGCGCAGTGGGCCTGGGAGACCTTTGGGCGCTGGCGACCGGCGGGCCCCTCAGCGCTTCCGCACAGAGCATCCTGCTCAACGTGCGCTTTCCCCGCGTGGCGGCCGCCCTGCTCGCCGGGAGCGCGCTGGCGGTGGCCGGGGCCATCATCCAGGCGGTGCTCGACAACCCCATGGCCAGCCCCAACATCATCGGCATCAACTCGGGGGCGGGGCTTGCCGTGCTGCTCGCAGGCGCGCTGTTCCCGCACATGCTCTTCCTGCCGCCGCTTGCCGCCTTCTGCGGAGCGCTGATAAGCGCACTGCTCATCTTTGCCATCTCCTTTGGCACGCAGATATCACGACTCACGGTGGTGCTGGCGGGCATCGCCATCAGCACGGTCTTCGGTGCGGGGATGAACGCGGTGCTCATCATCGAGCCCGATGCCTACGTGAACGCCGCCGGCTTTCTCGTGGGCGGGCTGGCGGGCGTGGGAACACGCAGCCTGCTCTGGCCCGCCGGGCTCATCATTGTGGGGCTGGCCGTCTCGGCCGTGTGCTCAGGACGCCTCAACATCATGTCGCTGGGAGACGCGCGGGCACACGCATTGGGCATGAACGTCAAGCGGGCGCGGCTGTGCTATCTGGCACTGGCGGCACTGCTCGCGGGTGCCGCCGTGAGCTTTGCGGGGCTGCTCGGCTTTGTGGGACTGGTGGTTCCGCACCTCGTGCGCTTCCTTGCAGGACACGACAACCGCCTGGTGGTTCCCGCGAGCGCACTGGTCGGCGGCGCGTTCGTCGTGCTGTGCGACCTTGCGGCACGCGTGCTGTTCTCCCCCTACGAGCTGCCCGTGGGCCTCACGATGGCCTTTTTGGGCGGCCCCTTCTTCATCTACCTCATCATCCGTAACCGAGGCTACGCCGATGGCCACTGACACCACGTCCGGAACCGCTGCGCTGCGCTTCGCGAATCTGACCTTCAGTTACCGGCGCGAGCCCTTCATCAGGGATTTCGGGCTCGCAGTGCACGAGGGCCTTGTCACCGGCATCATCGGCCCCAACGGCTGCGGCAAATCGACCCTCACGCGCCTCGCCGTCGGCTTGGAACGCCCGCAGTCCGGCGAAGTGCTCATCGAGGGCCGCCCAACCCTGAGCTTCAAGCCGCGCGAGCGTGCGCGGCATCTCGCCTACCTCACACAGGGCGGCAACCAGCCCGCCATGAGCGTCGAGGGCCTTGTCGCCTGCGGACGCTTCCCCTCTCACGGCCATCAGGGCCCGCTGGACGCACATGACCGCGCCCTTGTCGACGAGGCGATGCGGCGCTGCGGCGTGGAGCGCTTCAGGGATGTGGACGTGCGACGGCTCTCCGGCGGCGAGCGGCAACGCGCCTTCATCGCCATGACGCTCGCACAGGACACGCGCATCATCGTGCTCGACGAGCCCACGACCTTCCTCGACGTGCATGCCTGCCACGAGACGATGCTGCTCCTGCGACAGCTCAACCGCAACGACGGCAAGACCGTCGTCGTGATAATCCACGACCTCGACCTGGCCCTGCGCTACTCGGACCGCCTTGCCGTCATGACGCATGGCCGCCTGCTCCAAGAGGGCACCGTGCCCGAGGTCCTCGCAAGCCGCGCCATCGAGGAGGCCTTCCACGTGAGCGTTCACCCCAACCCCGCCCCCGCCCCGGACGCCTCCCCCTCCTACAGCCTTCACCCCACGATGTAGGAAGACGATAGGGGCTACCATTCACACCCTACTGTCATTCCGAGCGTAGCGTAGCGAAGTCGAGGAATCTTTGGCTGCCATTCGCTACAAGGGCACACAGGGTCTAGAAATTTGAAAAGCTAAAAATGAGCCGCCAACAACATTAGCCGCGACCTGCGCAAACAAGCGTACTCGCGGCTTTTTGTTGCCTGCTCACTGAAAACCATAATACACCACGAGACCGGTTCCGTCATCGAATTCAGGATGACGGAACCGGTCTTTTTTCTTACCTGCAATCGAAGGAGGGACATCATGAAGAGCAGGAGCACCACGAGGATATACAACCGCTTTCTCTACTACAGCGTTGCTGACTGCAGGTGCGATCTCTGCCTTTACTGGCAGGGACGGCGGTGCGGCTGTCTGCTTGACATCTGTTGCTGTCAAAAGGAGCGGGATGAAGCGCTCAGGCGCGAGACGACAACCGCCCTCCATGACAGGGAACAGTCGTGCCGGGCGTGAGCGCAGAGCAGGTCGCCCAGGCACGCGAGGTCGATCTGCTTACCTACCTTCAAGAGAAAGAACCGTGGGAGCTCAA
>JAISGJ010000073.1 GCA_031263105.1 Coriobacteriales bacterium | reverse complement strand
GCGCGATCAGACATGCTGAGATGTACCAGGTCATACTTTGGTTTCATTGATACCACTCCTCTCATTGTAGATGACAGGAGTGATTATATCATTGATTTTAGATGAATCAAACTACTAGTGCGCCCGCTGCCCCTGCACGACCGACTGGACGAGGCGGACGCAGGAGGGCGCATCGGGCGCGTAGGCGGCGCCCACGCTGGTCGCCCAGCGCTCGGTCACGACCGCCCCGCCGACGGCGACCGCCTTGCGGCCCCCGGGAGCGAAGGCGGGCAGCTCCGCATATATCCTCTCCACCGTCTCCTTCATGGAGGGCAGGGTCGTGGTCATGAGCGCAGAGAGGCAGACGACGTCCACGTCCTCGGCGCGCGCCGTCTCGACGACCCTCTCCGGAGCCACATCGACGCCGAGGTCGTAGACCTTGAAGCCCTGGCTTTCGAGCAGGGCCGTGCAGATGTCCTTGCCGATGGAGTGCGCGTCGCCCTTGACGGTGCAGAACAGCACCTTGCCGGCTATGTCTGCGGCGGCGCTCTCGGGAAGGTGCTCCTTGATGCGCCCGACCGCCGCCTTCATCGCGCCGGCGGCGAGCATCATCTGCGGGAGGAAGGCCTCGCCGCGCGCGAAGGCCTCGCCCAGCTCCGCAAGGAGGGGGGTCAGGACCTCATCGACGATGCGCTCGGCGGGCAGGCCGCCTTCTACGACCGCATCGACGAGGGAGGGGGCCGCGTCCCTGTCGCCGCGCAGCACCGCCTGTTCGAGCCGGGAGCGCGCATCGCCCTGTCCGTCAGGCACGGACGCGTCGGCGGCGCCTGCGGCGCCTGCGGCATCGCCGCCGCCCCCTCGGCTGGGCGCAAAGCCGCCCGCAGGCCCCTTCGACCGCTCCATGACCCGCTCGTAGACCTCGCGCCACTCCGCGAGCGCCTCGTCGAAGCCGCGTGTGGCGAGGCAGGCGTTCGACGTCTGCACCGACTCGCTCATAACGGGGTCGTTGGGGTTCGCGATGGCCAGTGAGAGCCCTGCGGCTATGGCGGCGGCGACGAAGGCCGCGTTCAGGGCCGGGCGCTCGGGCAGGCCGTGGCTGACGTTCGACACGCCGAGCACCGTCGCCAGGCCTTGGGATGCGAGGCTGCGCAGGGCCTCGAGCGTCGTCTCGGGCGCCGCAGGGTCGCTGGCGGCCGCCATGGTCAGCACGTCGAAGACGAGATCCTCGTCGCGCAGGCCGTGACGGTGCGCCTCGGCGCGCACGCGCTCGGCGATGGCGAGCCGCCCTTTTGCCGTCGTGGGGACGCCCGTCTCGTCGAGGGCCAGCACGATGACGGCCGCCCCGTAGCGCCGCGCGAGTGGAAAGACGCGCTCGTAGCTTGCCGCGTCGCCGTTCACGGAGTTTATGAGGGCGCGGCCGGGGTATGCCTTCAGCGCCGCCTCGAGCGCGTCGTAGTCCGTCGTGTCGAAAACGAGAGGGCAGCTTATGAAGCCCTGCAGCGCCAAGGCGGCAGCGGGCAGTGCGGCCTTGGCGTCGACCATGGGGGCGCCCACGTTCACGTCGATGAGGGCGGCGCCCGCCTTGGCCTGCGACTCGCCGAGGCCGAGCGTGAGGGACATGAGGCCCTGCTCCAGCTCGGCAGCGAGCCTGGGCTTCCCCGTGGGGTTGATGCGCTCACCGATTATCCGGGCGGGGTGGCCGGGGCCCAGCACGACGGTCGCGATGGGGGAGGCGCAAACGGTGCTCCCCGCAAAGGAGGGCCGCAGGTGCGCCGTGACGTCGTTGCCCCCGACGCTCGCGTAGATGCCGCCGGTGAAGGCGGGGGTGGAGCCGCAACATGAGCCGATGAGCTGCACGCCCATGCTCCAAAGCGAGACGGCAGCTTCCGCGAAGTCCTCGGCGCTGCCCGTGTACCAGGTGCCTCCCTTGTCGTCGAGCTGGGGCATCCCGGCATTGGGCTGGACGACGAGCGGCAGGGCCGTCGCCTTTGCCATCTGTTCGACGAGGGGGATGAGCTGCTCGGGGCCGAGCCCGCAGTTCATGCCCACGGCGGCGGCTCCTGCCGCTTCGAGGATGACGGCGGCGGTGGCAGGCGACGTGCCGCTCAGCTCCATATGCCCCGTCGCATCGAAGGTGCACGAGACGATGACGGGCAGGTCGCAGACGGACTTCGCGGCGAGCAGGGCGCAACGGGCATCCGCGATGTCCGCCATCGTCTCGATGAGGATGGCGTCGGGCCCCTCGGTGGCGAGCGCGCGCACCTGCTCGGCGTACTGGGCGAAGACCTCGTCGAATCGGGCGTTTCCCAGCGGCTCAAGGACCAGGCCGCAGGGGCCCACGTCCGCCAGCACGTGCTCGGGGCCGGCGGCCTTCGCGAGACGGACGGCCGCGCGGTTCAGCTCCTCGACCTTCTCCTCAAGCCCAAAATCGGCCAGCTTCGCGCGGCTCCCTCCAAAGGAGTTCGTCGTCAGGGCCTGTGCGCCCGCGAGCAGGTACTGCCGATGGATGCCCACGATGAGGTCGGGCTCGAGCACGTTGAGGAGCATGCCGCTCTCGTCAGGGGATATCCCTTCGCGCTGAAGCATGGTGCCCATTGCCCCGTCGACGACGATGACGTCACGGTCGAAACGGAGCTGTAGGTCTGGCATGTGGCCCTCCTGTGCGTGGGGAAACGTCGCGCCGCGCCGCGCAGTCCCTTGCGGCTCGGAGTGGATACGATAGCACAGATTGGCACCGCTGCGGACTGACGGGGACGGGGGACGGTGATACAGAGCGACTCCTGTAGCGAAAGACCCGAGAACCGCCCTCATTGGCCTCCAAGGAATACGAGGGGTTTCTTGGGAGCGCTCCTATGCCCCCAGGCATCCGACGGGAATCTGGAACACTCCGTCATCCAGTTCCCTGCAGGTGCCAAAGCCAGTGATAACGGCTTTGAAAGCCGGTTTCCCGGCATGGTCGGTGTCGATTTTCCTGATAATCCTGTTCAAGTCCTCGGCTGCTGCGGGGGCCTTTTCAGGATTCAGCTTGATCTCACAGGCCGCCCAGCGCTTGTTGCCATAGGTGATGATCGCATCGATCTCGTCATCGTCGTAACTTCCGAAAAAGCGAACCTCGCCCCGTGCCTCTTGCGAGTATGTCCTCAGATCACGAATGACCAGAGACTCGAAGAGCAGCCCCAAAGCCCCAAGGTCGTCCATCGGATCCTCTGTCTGAGTCCTCAAGGCGGCGCAAGCCAGCGACGGATCCACAAAGTGCAGGTGTGGAGAAAGGCTCAGGCCGACTTTGGAGCGCATGCGGACGGACCTACTGAAGAGGGGCTCAAGGATCATCAGTCGCTCCAAGGCATTGAGATAGGGAGAGGGTTACTGTTCACACCCCCACTGTCATCCCGAGCCTGCCGAGGGATCCTCGGCCGCGCAAGCGGTCGACTGCGGTCAGAAGATCCTGCGACCTGCGGTCGGCTGCTTCGCAGCCGAGGATCCCTCGGCAGGCTCGGGATGACAGTGGGGGTGTGAACACATTTGAGGCCCGTTGCCTTGCAGGAACAACAAGACTGAGTCAAGTAAGCTTGGTCAGATGACCCATCGTCGGCAACCTCAAAAACGTGCTCCTGGCAGCCCAAAGCGCCGTTATCCTGGCTTTGTTGGGCATCTTCCTGTCTGCCCATGGCTCTTACCGGATCTACGATATCGTCGCCCAGCTGGCGACGATCGTGGGATCGGTGCTGTTCATGACCAGCGTGTTCGTAGTGTATGCGACGCTCTCGCGCTATCAGACCATCGAACGCCTGCCGCTTTATCACAGCTCCGCCTTTCTGTTCATGTTCGTAGGCATCGCCTTGGGCTTTTTGGTCAACCTAGTGGCCCAGACATTCGCTGTCGATGTCATCATGGCCTTGCCGCCGCTGATCATTGCGTTGCTCGTGGCTTCGACGTTTTTGCTCAACCAGCGTATGCTCTTTCCGTTGGTGGAGGCCAACAAGCTGGGTAGCGAAGAGCTGGTCTCCATCTGTTTGGAGGTCTGCGAGCACCATGCCCTCACTCAGCGTCAGCGAGACGTTCTCATTCTGGCCGTTCAGGGCCTGGGCACCAAAGAGATTGCCGATCGCCTGTTCATCAGTGCCACCACGGTACGCTTTCACCTGCACCAGGTCTACCGCAGCCTTGAGGTCAACACCCACGACGAGATGAGTGCGGTACCTGGAGGGCTATAGGCAGTAGCTTCTGGACCACCTCATACGCACTGAACGACGAGAGGCAGAGACATCGGCCCGGTGCCTCCAGCGCAGCGTGGGCGGCCTTCCTCAGTCGCTTGGGATTTCTCGCGGCCCAGAGGAAGGTATGCGTGTCAAGCAGATAGCCCCTATGGTCGTTGAGCGCGACTAGCTCCCCCATAGTTCCAGATCCTCTTCTGAAAGAGGCTCGAAGAATGCGTCGTCCCATGAGGAGAACTGTCGCTTTGTGCCGTATCGCTCTCGCTTCTAGAAGTGCACTTACGGTTCCAGACAATCGAGGGGAATCTGAGGTACTCCGTCATCCAGTTCCCGGTAGTCGCCAAAACCGACCCACAAAGTTGCGAATCCGCAGGACGCTTGCTGCGGTGATGCCGCGGAGCCAAGACACAAGGAAAGCCCATACATGCGTTATCCAACGCTGTTGGGCTTTCGATGCCTATAGGGTATCAGACTCAGCGTGAAAGCTCAAGCGCGGTTTTGTCTTTGCGGATGAGAATCAGGCGTTCGATGGATGCGGTCATTGCGAGCTGCTTTTGCAGCTCGCCAGCGATTCTGTCGATGTGAATTTTAGACCGACGGGCATCGAACACAATGCAGCGGGACTGCTTGAGCGCTGCGCTCAGCGTGTGCTGGATGTTGCGCTTGCCTTTACCGGTGGGGCTCTTTATCTCCCAAATCGTGCTCTTTATCAAGACATCTGCTGACCTTGAATTGACTATTCGTTTCAAGAACTCAACATCGGCTTGGAAATGCTCTGCGAGGATGACTGCTGCGCTAACCTCATGTGGCCACGGATACGGGCTGATGTCTGTTGGGATTATGACTCGGTAGTTATCCATGCAACCTTCCTTGCAAAATAAGCATTCGCCATGCTACCAGACGGTCTCTACCCAGGGGTGGACGCCCAGTGCGGCGTCGTTGGTGATGAGCACCAGGTTCTCCAGCGCGGCCTGGGCGGCGATGACGCGGTCGAAGGGGTCGCGGTGAGGCCAGTCCATCTGTCCGGCCTGGTAGGCATGGGCAAGGGTGACGGGAAGGTCCGTCACGCCGAGCCTGCGCGCAACCTCCGTGTAGTTCTCGACGACGAAGGCATAGCTCGGATCCAATTTGCCGATGTGGTGCTTCCGGGCCACCTCATACGCACTGAACGACGAGAGGTAGAGGCGTCGGTCCGGTGCCTCCAGCGCAGCGCGGGCGGCTTTTCCCAGTCGCTTGGGATTTCTCGCGGCCCAGAGGAAGGTATGCGTGTCAAGCAGATAGCCCCTGTGGCCGTTGAGCGCGACTAGCTCCCCCATAGTTCCAGATCCTCCTCTGAGAGAGGCTCGAAGAATGCGTCGTCCCAGGACTCGTCGCCCTTCACGAAGCCCAGCTCGCGTTTTTTGGGGCGCACGTAGGGCACCAGCTTGACCGCCGGCACGCCACGGTTCGCAATGACGACCTCGTCCCCTGCCAGCGCGGCATTGACCAGCCTCGACAGGTTGGTCTTCGCCTCCTGCATGTTCATGGTCACGGGCATGTCGTCCTCCGTCTCACGTCTCTGTCTGTCGCGTGGCTTCCATGGTACGTGAATTACCAGACTTGGTCAAGTTGACTGGGTCGGGGGGGGGGGGGGGGGGGGGGGGGGGGGGGGGCGCGGGGGCGGGGGCGGGCGCGCGCCGG
>JAISGJ010000062.1 GCA_031263105.1 Coriobacteriales bacterium | reverse complement strand
TGACCACGTGGCACCTTCTATCCGCACAAGTTGGCAACACTTCGCCGAGAAGCGGCGGTCGCTCGGTCGGTATAGTTCGCTCACGGACTCAGACCATGGAGTTTTTTTTTTTTTTTTTTAATATATATATGTTCCTTCTAACGACGTATCGTTGGTAACTTTTGGCGTCCAAAACTACTTCGCAGATTTCTCAAATATTGCTTCGTTCGGGAGATTTGCGATTGCAAAGAAACAAATGCAACTCTTTTGTATCATTCTATGCACAATCTTCACTTACTGACTACCGTCTTCATTAGAAAGTTACTAGATTCCGCTTGTAATACACTTTCTGTATTCATATGATGGTGGGGAAATAAACAAAACGCATAGGACCCCTTTTCCATAAGATTACCTGTAAAGGCTATGACATAATAGTTTGTTGAGCAAGCGGATTTTACTTCTCACCGATGAAAAGAAACAGCCTACAGAACGTGACGGATGACATGAAAACCTCGGGTCATCAGTCTTTCCAATGCTCACAGCAACCATCACATCAAAATTGAAAGGCTTCGCATCTCCAGTGCAGGCTCAACGGTCCCAGTAGTGAGTAGTGTTTGAATTTCTTATAAACATTCCAATGTTTAACTACATACAGATTGTTCTAAAACAATTTTTATAAATGTAAGATCTGAGGTCTTCACGGCGGTGAATATGTAGAATGCCGTCTTCTGGGATGTGGCGCCGTGTGGGTTTATTATAAATCGACGTTTCGGAGGAATGTGTTGCTTCCATCTTTGGCGTAGAAGAAATAACGCGAGCGAGAAAAAGTGTTAGACGGTTCGGACAGCGCTGAATGATAACTTTGGGAGGGCAGAGGCGGGCTGTGGGGGGGGGGGTTGTTCTGTGGTGATCAAGGCCAGACCAACGGCCAGTGCAATAAGGTGTGGGGGAGGATTTAAAAATTGCTCCCATCGAGAAAACACAGCAGCGCGTAGTAGCCTCGCGGCAGGTATCTGGCGTCATGTTATAGAGATTTCTGCAGGGAGATGATCAGAGGCTTCCATGACTTGCTGAGAAGAACATACAGCAAGAAGGCGACTGAGCGGGGCTTATTATCCGGTTTGCTGACATCTGGGCGAAGGTTATGGATAATGTGAATCTGCCGGTCTCTGTAACCAACCGTTCTGTCTGAAAACGTCCCTCAGGAACACCAACTCCACAAGCAGGTTGTTTCCATTGCATAGAGCTCTAGCCCTGCCCTATGGACCAGTGTGGAAAGTACAGCTTGTTTGTTGGATGGGTGGTGATGGGCCCATCACCCGTTTAGGTAAAGATTCGTATGGGTTGGTTTGCGGTACATTCTGTGGCCCAGAGAGCCGTTGAGTCTCCTGTAAGTATCTATGTCCAGGAATAAGTTTAAAACTTCCATTCGTCTTTCTTCACACAAACAGTTCCATTCAGATAACAACACGTACGAATTCAATTATTCTACATAGTCGTAAGGCCTACATTGTGCCTCTCGCAGACAAGGAATTGTCCAACACTACCTTATGAGAAGATGCTGGGGACGGCTCTTGATGCCATCACATTCTGGTGTCAGCAAGCCTGTGCCCCTAATAACTTTGGAGACTCCTAGCCCTTGCGGGGGGGGGGGGGCGGCCCGGGCGGGGGCGGGGGGGGGGGGGGGGGGGCCGGGGGGGCTTCCTACGTTATCGAGGGTCGTTGCCGCCTCCCTTAAAGAACGCCTCCCAGAACTCGAGTATGTCCGCCACGTTCTCGTTCAGGTACCTCTCGATTCTCGTGAGGTCATGGGATGGTATGCGGGCATCGTTATGGGCAAGCCTCACGCTGGTCGCATCCAGCCAGAACTTGCTTGAGCTGTTTGGGGTGCCGGGAAGTGAGACGTGCACGTGAGGAGGCTCGTCGACCTCGTTCGAGAAGAAGAAGATGCCGTACTGGAGGAAGCGCCCGTACTTGGGACTCACGAAGACGCCGCCCTCTCGCGGGCTATCTCGAAGAGCAGGTCGGAGTTGCGCAGCAGATAGCCCTGGAGCTTCTCCAGCTCCGACGGCGAGAAGCCGAAGGTCCTCGTGAACCGTGCCTCGGGCAGATAGCCCTCCGCATAGTTAAAAGGCTCCCTCGCATCGCCGATGCGCATCTGCTCGACGTACACAGGGATGCGCTCCGCCCCGCCGACCGACTGGACGTCGTTGAACGTCACCATGTTGCCGAAGCGATCCTCCGAGAAGAAGTACCTCATAACAAACCTCCTTCCCGAAGTATAGCACAGGGTAACAGGGGGACGGCGAAACGGGACGACACTGACAGGTCATGCGTTGATCTGCTCCTCGAAGGAGAGGTACCTCCCTGCGTCGAAGCCGTTTTTGTGGAGCAGGAGCAGGGAGAGCAGTCGGGACATCCTGCCGTTGCCGTCGGAGAACGGATGGATGCAGAGGAAGTCGAGGATGAAGCACGGCACGAGAAGGAATATGCAGAGAAACAGGCAGCGAGGCTCATTATCTGCATAGGATCTCTTTGATTTTATGCAGATAACCCAAGCATCTGGGGCTTAGGCGGACTGGGCGTAGTTCCAGATGTCGCGTTCGATGCAGACGTTGAGGCCGCGTGAGGCGGTGGGCTCAAGGCCGTGGCGGACGTACAGTTCCGCGAACAGCTCCTTGACCCGCCGGTAGTAGTCGATGTCGGGGGCCTTCATGCTGCCCTGCACGGGGCGTCCCATCGGCATCCAGACCGATGCCGTGGGCAGCACGCCTCGCTCGGCCAGGTAACGTGCGCCCTCGGCAAGGGTCTCGAAGTCCTCGATCCCGATGATGAAGTTCGAGAACGCCTTGGCGGGGCCGTAGCGCCGGGCCACGTATTCGAGCGCCCGCAGGTGCCGCTCGCGGGTCGTGAAGGCCATCTTGCCTGCGGTCACCGCCTCGGCGCACTGCTCGTCCCAAAGCTCAAGGCTACAGGCGACGCGGCTGGCGCCGAGGGCGAAGTACTCGTCGAGCAGGCCGGTGTCCGTCGGCGGCGTGATGTACAGCAGCGTCTCGCCCGGCAGCCGGGCCTCCTGCCGTGCGGCCAGCGCCTCGAGATAGGAGCGGATATGTGCGGACTCGGACGCGCCGTCGAAGGTCGAGCCGCCGGTTATCTGCAGGTGGCTCACGCCCACCTCCTGCACCGCATAGGCCACGACGTCCGCCACGTCGGCGGCGCAGACTGCGGCGGGCAGGGGCTTGCCCTTCTTCTGCAGGGTCTCGAAGTCGGCCCCCGAGAAGCAGAACTCGCAGGGCTTGCCTGCAGCGGCGTACTCGCAGGGCCACAGGCATTGGAAGGCCACCCAGTCAAGGCCCTGCAGCACGGTGTTGCCCACAAAGCGCAGGCCGCCGCTCGTGCGCTGCTCGTAGAAGCCCGTGTGAGGAGGGAAGCTGACGAAATCGAGCAGCTCGCCCTTCCAGAACAGGCCGACCTTCTCCACATCCCCGTCGAGAAGGGGCTTGAGGGCAAAGGGGGTGTCGAGGTCCGATGCGTACCTGAGGAGCTTGAGCTGGCTCCACGAGAGCATGCCGGCGAGGAGGCGCAGGTGGAAGCTCAGGTCGGTGAGCTGGGCGATGGTGCCGTCGGAGAGGATGAGGCAGTTGCAGCACAGGGGGTTCATCGAGAGCCGCGCGGTCGCACCGACGCTCTTATAGAGGGATTTGTCGACCTTGACGCCCCTGCTCACGAGCAGGCACTTGAGTTCGACGGAGTCGATGCCCTGTCCCTCGATCTCGTAGGTTGCCATACCTTCCCCTCCCACGTTACGCCTGCGAGCCTCCGCCCGGTGAGGTCAAATCTCCTTCCTGAAGTATACTTCGTCGCTTCGCTCCTCGCAATGACAGGCGGGACGAGGCAGAGGGTCAACTGTTCACGTCAACTGTTCACCCTCACTGTCATCCCGAGCCTGCCGAGGGATCTTCGACCGCGCAAGCGGTCGACTGTGACCGGGAGGCGCTTCGACCTGCGGTCGGCTGCTTCGCATCCCGTGGGCCTGTCGGCCCGTTCTCGCTGAGAACAGTCCGCCGGACTGTTCTCCGGGCGCTCGAACCCGAGGATCCCTCGGCTGCGGGGCTTCGCCCCGGAGTTTACCCTGAGCGCAGCCGAAGGGCTCGGGATGACAGAGTGTGAACACACAGTAACGCAGAGGGGGGCGGTACCTATCGTGCTCTTTTGAGGCGCGGCCTGACCAGCCTCGCGAACACGTAGGCTATGAGCACCACGGCGTAGACCGCGAGGGACAGGGCGGAGCCTGCGGCGTCGTTTCTCATCGTCGGCACGAGCATGAGCGCGAGATGGACATGGATCAAGCCGAAGAACGGGTATGAGAGGCGTTGTATCCGCTTCCAGATCGTCGGGTTCATCCTTGAGCGCACGAAGGTGAAGGTCGTGAACCCAAGGACGAGCAGCAGGACAAGGGAGGCGAGGGAGACCAGTATCGACGCCAGTACCGAGGGAGGTATGACCCCCGAGTCCCGAAGCAGCGTCATCAGATATGACGTGAGATAGCCGCCGACATGCCCTAAGACGAACAGGCAGCCCAGAAGGGACAGCTCGCCGCGTATCGGATACAGCCGCGCTCTGAGCCGGGAGGACTCGTCGAGCGCACCGATGAACATGACCACCACAAAGAGCGCATAGGCGATGAGCCCCTTCTGCATCACCTGCAGGGCCGAGAGGACCAAGGGGCTGTATGAGGCAAAGAAGCGGAAGAAGAGGTAGACGGCATCAAGGGCCAGGGCCAGCGCGTAGAACGGCACAGGGTGCTTCTTGATGAGAGAGCTGCAGGCGGTCACGACGAGCGACACCAAGGCAAGTGTTATCAGTACCATCATGTTCTCCGATAGTCTCCGTACATCACAATCCGCCCACGGACATCAGACCGCAGAATGCTGCGACAGGGCGCATTGCCTGATGCTGCGCATATCGATGCCGAGCCTCTCGGAAAGGCCCCGCAGCGAGCCGCTGACCAGCAGTGCCAGTCCTCGATAGAAGTCCGAGCGGGCATGTATCTGAACCCGCTCCGACCATACGAAGGCCCAGCGAAGGGGGTGCTCGGTCAGAAAACCCCCGAGGGCGTGCAGTGTGGCCTCGCAGGCGGCAGGATCCCCGGCCTTCGAGGCATCAAGGGCGAGCTGGGCCAGATGGGCGATGAAGCCCAGCTCGTAGCCAATATGGTCGTCGGGCTCCTTGTTCTTGAGGCCGATCATCAGGCCGTAGCGCCGGTACCAGTCGCGGACTTCGAGGGTCTGCTTCTCGAAGGTCAGCCGGGCCTCGTTGAAATAGGTCGACTCCCACGGGGACGCCAGCGGACGTCCCACGCCGGCGAACAGATAGAAGTGGTCGTGCCGTATGTCGCCCAAGGGGCCCTCGTCCAAAACGCCCTCGCCCACTCCGTCCGCACATGCCTCGGCCCAAAGGCTCAGGAGCGAGAGGCCCCGCAGCGTGTCCTCTTGGTCGTCTGCGAAGGGGGCCTCGGCGAACATCCGGGCTTCGAGCATCCGGTCGAGCTCCTCGCTGGTCTGCTCGCGGTACAAGGACTTGCCGAGGACGCCGAATTGCAGCGATGCGGCGAGGAGGGTCGCATCGGACAGCGGGGGCGGCGGGGCCGAGGGCGCCGCACCCGGTTGCGCACCCGGCTGCGCACCCGACACCATGGCCCCGCTCACCAAGCCCCCTTAGAGCTCATACGGCAGGTTCAGGAGCTGGCCCGTGCCCTCCCCCGACTTCTGCGCGTCCTTGTGCGGGCGCACCAGAAGCGAGGGGCCGGTGGTGGGTACGGGCAGAGGCTCGATGGCGTCGGTGGCGTCGGGGTACTTCGCCCGCAGCTCGTCGATGTCGCCGAAGTCCAGAACGCGCTGGCTGCAGGTGACGACGCAGAGGGGCGTTTTGCCCTGTGCAAGATAGTCCCTGCACATATCGCACTTGACCTCCTTGCCCGTCTCCTCATCGAGCACGGGGATGGCGTAGGGGCATGCCTCCTCGCAGCTCCTGCAGCCGATGCACGCCTCCTGGTCTATCCAGACCGCTCCGGTGTCCTCGTCCTTGAGTATGGCGCTGACGGGGCATACGGCCATGCAGGCAGGGGCGGCGCAGTGGTTGCACGAGAGGGAGACGAAGTAGCGGAACACGCCGTCCGGCACATGGTAGGTGCCCTTGTCCGTCCACGTCCCGCCTCCATAGTGCAGCACCCTGCGCCACAGGATGTCTGTCGGCAGCTCGTTCTTCTGTTGGCAGACCACCTGGCAGGTCTTACAGCTCGTGCAGACGCTCGAATCGACATAGAAAGCCATTTGCGCCATGGTTCACTCCTCATCCTTCAGAGGGACTCGTGCGGGCCACGTGTAGTCGGCGGGCAGCGGGTCCCCGGTCCATTTCTCCACTTCCACCAAGGTCGAGTTGTACGGCTGCGAGCCGTAGCCCATGGTGTTCGCCCCGATGAGCGTGTTCGAGCAACCGCCTCGGTCGATGCCGTCCTCATCGAAATCGTTCCACGACCCATGCCAGACCTGGGCAACCCCCGGCATGACGGAGTCGGTGACGGCCACGTTGCGGAGGATCTTCCCATAGAGGCTCGAAATCAGGACGGTGTCCCCCGTTTTGAGGCCTCGGGCCTCGGCATCCAGGCGGTTCATGACGAACTCCCGAGGATGGGCCTTGCGCAGCCACGGCACGTCGTTGAGGCAGCTGTGGGTGCCCCGTATCGAGTGCGGCGTGACTATCTGGATCGGGTACGGACCCTTGACCTTGTTCTCCCAGTCGGTAAAGGAGTCCTCGTAGCTGTGGAGGGTCTTGCGGTAGTAGGGGATGCATTTCACGTCCGTCTCGAACATGAAGGCCTCGAATATCCTCTTGAGCTCGGAGCAGTAGATCTCCAGCTTGCCGCTCTGGGTGCTGAGGGGGTTGTTCTCCGGATCCTCGCGGAAGGCGGCGTTGGTGGCGGCCTGGCTCACCTGCTCGTAGAAGTCGCCCGGCTCCCGGTGGAGGACGTAGCCGCCCTGCTCCCTGATCTCGTCGAAGCCGACAATTCCCTCCTGCGGTGTGCCTTCGACGCCGTAGCTGTCGATGTCCTCCTGGGTGATGGTGACCAACGGCACCATGCCCTGCGCTTCCGGGCTGAGGTAGATCGATCCTGCCACCTGGTCGAAGAAGAGCTGCTTGTCGGAATACGGGTGCACCACGTCGGGATCGACACCGAGCTTACGGGCCAGTTCGCGCTCCAGATACCGCACGGTCTGGCATTCGTAGGGAGGTTCGATGATCTGTTCCTGAAGGTATATCACGTTGGGGTCTCCCATAGGCAGCACATAGCCCTCCTCCTCCCACGCGAAGGTGTCAGGGAAGACGATGTCTGCGTACTTCGACTTTGCGGAGAGCGACAGGTCGTGGCAGACCACGAACTCCAAGCTCCGATACGCCTCGATGGCCTGCACGGTGCCCATGGTGGTGTTGATGAAGTTGTTGCCGAGACTGATGTTGCATATGTTGAGGACGCAGCGGATGTCTATAGGAACCTTGCCGCGCGAAGGGGCGACACGCTCCTTTTTGAGGATGGCGTTCCAAGTGTCCGAATACGCGATCGCCGTGATGGTCTCGTCGAAGGGGTCGTCGTAGCCATAGCCGCCCCATACGGCCGTCTTGGGGAAGATGGGGTTGAGTATCCTCGGGTCCGGGCTCTGGCCGGCATAGAGCCAGCCGCCGCCGTCTCCCCCCAGGCTCCCGCTTTGAGTGGGGCCCTCGTTGACGCCCCCGCCTTCGATTCCGACGTTCCCGCTCATCCAACCGACGACATAGGCCGCATGCCCGGAGCACCTCCCGTTGCTGGTACGCCAAGGAGCGCGGCCGTTGATATGGAAGAAGCAGGGTTTGATGGTGGCCAGGTCGGTCGCAAGCTCCCTGATGAGGGCGGGGTCGGTGCCGCATATCTCCGAAGCCCACTCCGGGGTCTTAGGGGTGCCGTCGTGGATCCCGAGCACGTAGTCCTTGAAGTTGTCCTCCGCAGGCGCGCCTTCGGGCATATGGTCGGCATCGAAGCCGATGCAGCAGC
The DNA here is from genome assembly GCA_031263105.1 of Coriobacteriales bacterium. GTDB lineage: Bacteria > Actinomycetota > Coriobacteriia > Coriobacteriales > UBA8131 > JAISGJ01. The sequence continues at coordinate 1,968 of JAISGJ010000062.1, read as the reverse complement.
GGTCAAGGAAGTCCTGGTCCTGCAGGTCGTTCTCTATCATGTGATACGCCACAGCCAAGAACAACGCGCAGTCGGTTCCCGGACGCACCGGCACCCACGTCGCTCCGAGCGCCACGGCGCTGTTGTTGTAGTCCGGGGCAATGGAGTAGACCTTGGCACCCGAGTCCTGTTTGAGCAGCTGGGTGAAATAGAAACGCGTCGTCGCACTGGTGAACGCCGTGTTCTGGCCCCAGAGAACCATGAGTTTCGTGTTCTTTGGGGAGAGGAAGCGGTCGTTTCCCGGATTCTTGGCAATGTCCCCCTGAAACAGCTTTATCGCAAGGATCGAGTCGCCCGTCGAGGTGGTCCCAAACAAATCCGTGGCGCCCCCGACATGTGAGAGGACCTGGTTCTGCGCATAGATCGCGCTGTTCCCGTAGTTCTCGATGATCCGCTTGAGCTCGGAGGCCGTGAGCTCCAAGGCCTCGTCCCAGCTGATTCGCTCCCACTCGTCGATGCCGCGCAGATGGCCGTTGTGCTCGGTTCCGCCCGGGTTCCAGCTCTTGCGCTTCATGGGGTACTTCAGGCGCTCCTCGCCATAGACCCTCTGCCGGTGGGCCATGCCACGATGGCAGCCCCTTCTCTGGGGGTTCTCACGGCTGTCCTCGTAGCGGTCGTCCGTCTTCATCCGCGTGACGACGCCGTCCTTGACCAAGGCGAAGTTGGCGCAGGAGGAGCCGCAGCCGCTCATGTTCCTGCAGAGGGCGGACTTCCATTCGCCCTCTTCGACGGGAAGGGCTGCGGAGGGAGTTGTTCCACCCGCAGGCCCGTCTGCGGATCCGTCCTCACTGGGCGCACAGCCCACAAAGCCGCCGGCCAAGGCGGCACTCCCGCCCAGCACCGCGCCCCACGCAAGGAAGCTGCGCCGGTCGATGCCCTGGGTACCTGCCCTGCTCTTCTCCATATCTTTCTCCCTTCAACACAAAACGTGGGGTCCCGCATCCTGTGGGGTCCCGTTCCCGAACGCGAACGGCACCTGTCCGCCCGTTCCCGAACGGTGCCGAAGGGCAGTCTATGCGACCTGCCGCCTGGAGGTGAATCGCGCATTCGGGTTATCTTCGCTTCGTCCTGCGGCCTCCTCCGCCTCACCCGTTTGGGGTATTTTTTGTCCCGACGTGGCGTTACGCACCGTAAGGGCCCGCCTGCCCCTACATATCGCAGCAGTCTTCCCCTCAGCCTTGTATACAATAGGGACGGAGAGGGAGGCGGATAGGGAAGCACCGATTGATTGTGCGCCACCATCCGTAGGGGACGCCGTCCTCGACGAAGGCGAGACAACGCAACGCGAAAAGGAGCAGGGTTGCGAGAGAGCGTCATCGACCCAGAGTCGCCCAACGGAAGCTCGGGGATCCGTCTTGGACGCCATGAGGGCAGTGCGCGAAGGCTAAGGCCTCTGGGTGCCCTGCTTGTGGTGGTCGTCCCCCTCTACTTCGTCCACACCGTATGGTTCCAGCTCATCACCTTCGGCACGGTGTTCTCGTCCGCGCTCCTGCCCGGGGTCACGGTCGAACAGACCATGGTGCACGTAGCGGCATTGGCCGGCTGCCTGTTCCTCGTCGTCTTCGGCAGAGCAGCGCGGCGCTACAACCGCGCCCTCGTCCCCGCAATGACGACGTCCGTGCTTCTCGGTGCGACGTTCCTGATGCTCTCCGCCCATCAGAGCCTCATCGACCAGAGGGCCATGGCGGCCTTGGGAGCCGTGCTCACAGGTCTCGGCTATGCCTGGCTCTTCTTGTCGATGTTCCGTCTGTTCAGGAACAACGGGACGATGTGGGAGCTCGTGCTCGTCCTTGTCCTCAGCAATGCGGCGGCTAGCATCGCCATCGGGGCCCTGCTCGCCTGTATGCCCGACGACGTGCTCTATGGAACGGTTCTCGTGTGCATGCTGTTCAACGGAGGCCTGCTTTGGAAGGCCCAGAACGCAGTGGG
>JAISGJ010000043.1 GCA_031263105.1 Coriobacteriales bacterium | reverse complement strand
CCGCCACCGCCCCGCCCCCCGCCCCGCCCCCCCAGCCGGCCCCCACGGCGCCCCCCCGCTCCTCGCGGGCGCAGCGGGAGAAGAGGGAGAAGAGGGAGAAGAGGGAGAAGAGGGAGAAGAAATCGTCACCCTTGATGCTGGTGACGACGACGACGACTCTGAGGACGAGAACGGCATGTCGGCCATCTTCGACCCCGCAGGCGACATCGTGGCGAGGGGCGATTTCCTAGTCGACGGCGCAACCGTCGCCGCCAACGGCTTCGTTATCGACAACACCGCCCCCAAGCCGCTTGTCGTTCTGTCAAGGACGGCGAACCAAGGCGCCGTGGAAGGCTATTATACAGGTGCCAGGCTCGCCGTCGCCTTCAATGGGGGCGAAAGCTATCCGGATTACGCCTCTTCGGCTGTGGCATACGAAGAGGACGGCAAGGAGCAGAGCAGACAGCTCACTCAGGACTCTCAGAACCCAACTGCCACCTTCTCAGGCCAGCACCGGATAACCGCGCTCGACGTACTCTCCGGCATCAAAGATTTATCTGGAAATGTAGCGACGAGCGCCACGTCTTACACGTATCTCCTCAACGAAGACACGGAATCACCATCGCCGCCATCGTTTCCTGCTGCTTTCGACATCGACAACACCGCCCCGACGGTCACCCTCTCCCTGAGCGGCACCGAGGGCAACGCGCCCTACTACCGGAGGGCCACGCTCGGCGCCGCGATCACGGGCGAGACCAGCTGGTCCTTCGACGCTGCGGCGCAGGGCAACACGGTGCGCTACGCCCTCAACGGCGCCCCCGTCTCGCTGCCAGCCTTCGCCTACGGCGCCGGCTCCCCCGCCTGGACCGCCGGGATGGCGCTCGAGCCTGCGGCCGAGGTCAAGTGCGCCTACGACGGCTTCAGCGTCGCCGGCATCAGGGACAAGGCCGGCAACCCCGCCGTCCTGGACCCCCATGGCGACGTCTCGGCGACGGGCGACCTCCTCGACGCGCAGGGCGCCGCCGACGCCGCCAACGGCTTCATGGTCGTCACCATGGTTCCGAAGGTCACCGTCAAGGTGGCCGACGCGAGCGGGGACGCGGGCGGCACGGCGCCGTACTACAAGAGTGCGCGGATAACGGTGGAGGTCGCGGATGCCGAGGGCGTCCTCGACCCCGCGTCGAGCCTGTCCTACAGGGTCGACGGCAAGGACGCCGCGCTCGGCGGCCTCGCCTGGGACCCCGCCGCCTCCGTCTGGACGGCGAGCACGGCGGCGCTGTCCGGCGACGCCGTCTACGACGGCTTCGGCATCGGCGGCATCGCCAGCAGGTCCGGCGTCCCCGCCAGCCTGGCAAGTGCAGGAGGGGGCACCGTCACGCGCCTCGCCACCAGCTTCACGGACGGCGCGCTCACGAGCGAGGCCGCCCGCGCCCAGGCGGGCTTCGTGCTCGACAACACCGCCCCTGAGGTCACCATCACGCGCAACGGCGGCAGCATGGATCTGCTCGGCCTTGTCCTCAACGGCACGTTCTCCGCAGGCAGCGTCTCTTGGTACATCGCCAACAGGGGCACGGCACCTGCCTACGCTTTGGCGAGCAGCGATGCCTACGGCCTGAAGACCGCCGCCGTCTATCGCATCGAGGACCCAGAGAGCAATCCACAGCAGTGGTCGGAGCAAAGCATCGGCGACTTCCTGCTGGGCGACGCGACCCGCGTCAATGCGGCCTTGCCTGCAAGCGGGGGAGTGGCCACCGAGTACACGGCCACCGACAGCCCAAAGGGCGACGGGAGGTACGTCTACGCCGTTCACGCCGTCGACTGGGCCGACAACAGTGCATGGCTCATCTCCGATGGCGGAAGCCTGATAGACGCCACCAAGCCTACGGTGACGCCGAAGCTCACGCCGGACACATCCTCGCCGCGCGGCGAGTTCTACACAAAGGACTTCACCTTCACCGCCAACGTCATCGACCCGAAGGTGGACGTCAAGGCCGCCAACGGCTACGGCTATCAGACAGCCTCCCTGATCAAGAGCGTGCGGGCCTATATCAACGTTCCCGGCCAAGGCGAGGAGGAGCTTGTCCCGACCGGTGGCGGCAGCTACGAGAAGGGCCTTGACGCAGGCATCGGCTTGACGTGGGCGGCTATCGTCAAGGGCAGCTACGAGGGCGGCGACTTCGGCTTTGCGGTCGATGCCGCCAGCCACAACGCCAACGGCGTCACTGTCAGGGTGGTGGCCACGGACAACGTCGGCAACGCGACCACCACGACCACCCGCCCCTTCTCCATCGACACCGAGGCGCCGACGGTCACCGTCGAGCTCGACCAGAACGAGCGGGCCTACGAGATTGCAGGCAAGGCCTACTTCCAGACCCCGCGCACGGCCATTGTCACCGTTTCGGATCGCAATCTCGATCTTGACCCCGAGTGGGCCGTCGTCGACACCGAGGGCGTCCAAGGCGACTGGACGGAAGATACCGCCCAGGCCCGCCGCGACGGCTTCAGGTCCTACTCCAAACAGGTCGTCTACGGCGAGGATGCCGACTACACCCTCTCCGTCAAAGTCGCCGACGATGCCGGGCACGTCACCGCCGACAGGGGCACCGCAGGCGGTGCCACGGGCACGGTCGACTATTCCGGAACCGCCGCGCAGGCATTCACGGTGGATCTCACCGACCCCGTCATCTCCTTGAGCTTCGATAACGACGATATGCGCAGCGTCGAAGACGTGGAGTACTTCAAGGCCGCCCGTATCTGCACCGTCACAGTCCGCGAGCACAACTTCCTGCCCGGCCAGGGCGCAGCGGACAATGCCTCGGGGCAGGCAAATGTCTTTGACTGGGAGTCGACCAACGGAACCAACGGCACCTGGACAACCGACCCGGACGACCCGGACAGCCACAGCATCACGGTGTCCTTCCCCACAGACAATGAGTACGTGCTGCACTTCGCCTATACCGACGCGTCGGGCAGGGCGGCCGACCAAGCCCTGGACGAGAGCTTCACCGTTGACCTGACGAACCCCGAGCTGGCGGTCAGCGGCGTGGAGGATGCCCATGCCTACGGCATCGAGTCCCTGCCTGTGGCCCTTGCGCTCACGGACACTAACGACGGGACCATCGAGTACACCATCACGAAGGCCAGCCTGAAGGGGGACGGCGGTACTGTCGCTTCCGACCAGCGGGAGGTCACCAGCGGCTCGGTGGTCGCCGTTGAGTACCACAATGAAAATACCGGCCGCGCCGACGACGGCATCTACACGTTGCAGACCAAGGCCACCGACAAGGCTGGCAACGAGACGACCGTCGACATGATCTACTCGGTCAACCGCTGGGGCTCGACCTGGTACGCCGGCGACAGCACCAACGACCTGCTGGCGGCCTACTACACCAACGATGCGCCAAAGCTGGAGATCCACGAGGTCAACCCCACTGCGGTTGCACTCTCGGATATCTCCATCGTCCATTCCGGCAGCGGCACCAAGGTGTTGGAAGAGGGTGATTGGCGTGTGGACGAGCAGACGGCTGGCGACGGCTGGCATGAGTACGTCTACACCATACCGTCCGAGCATTTTGTGGCTGACGGTGCCTTTGTCGTCAATTTCCTCTCCGAGGACGAGGTCGGCAACAGATCCGGCAACACCGCCGTCAAGGACGACGAGGCCTACGAGAGCGATTCCTCGCTTGCCGTGGAGTTCATGCTCGATGCGACCCTGCCCTCTGTGGTGATAACCGGTGTTGAGCAGGACGGTCGTTACAGTGAGGACGTGCGGACGGCGCGTGTCGATATCTCCGACGTGACCCTTAAGGGCGCCAAGCTCTACCTCAACGGTGCCGCCACTCCCGTCGCTACCTGGACAGCCGATGAGGTCAATGGCAACGGCGGCTACGTCGACTACGTCGTCCAGGCTGCAGACGTGCGCCAATCCATCAGTGTGGTAGTGGACGACTTGGCCGGCAACAGCTTCGAGACGACGGTCTCCGGGTTGTTGATTACCACCAACGGCTGGGTGCAGTTCGTCAACAACACCCCGCTGCTTGTTGGCAGCATCGTCGGTGTCGTAGTGGTGATCGGCGGTGGGATGGTGCTGCTGTATCTTCTGCTCTCCGGCACACTCGCGGCAGGCACCGCAGCCGCTGCGGATGCAGGCGCGGCCAGTGCATCTGGTGACCGTAGGATGCGGCGCGGCAAGCGGTAGGGCAGAGCGCGGCAATCACCAAACGATTGCGGGGCACTGCAGACGGAAGGATGTGGAAGGTAAGAGTGAACGAAAAACTGCTGATTTCGGTGTATCTGCCGGCCAACGGTCAGACCTACGACTTCTGGGTGCCCAAGGCGATCGGCGCCTATGATGCGACACGGCTCCTGGCCCAGCTGGTCGAGAGCCGGGCAGGCCACTGCTTCATGGACAGTCCTCAGGTGCGCCTCTACCGCTTGCCGGGAGGCGAGCCATTGGAGATCGACAAGCCGATATTCGCCGTCGGCCTGTCCCCTGGCGCACGGCTGATGATGGTATAGGCGAGACGCAGGCAAGGAGACGCGAGCGAGGGAAGCAGTCGATCAGGTGCTTCCCAAGGTTAGGAGGTCTATGGCGAGTCTTGGCAAGGGCACCGAAGCAGGGGCGTAAAGATACAAGGATGCAATATCGACCGGAAAGACAGGAGTAGAAACATGGCTAACCAGATCAGGATCACCCCGGACCAGATGCGCACCCGCGCCAAAGAGTACCGTGACATCAAGACCAATGAGCTCAACACTCTCATCCAGAAGATGGATCAGATGCTATCGACGTTGGAAAGCGAATGGGAAGGCGAGGCTTCGCGCTCCTATGCCGACCGCTGGCGCGGCAGCGTCCGGCCTGATACGAAGTCGATGATCGAACAGCTCATCGACGACCTTGCTGCCTCGCTCGACAAGACCGCCCAGATCCTAGAGGAGACCGACCGGGCGATCTCTTCGTCCATCAGTGGCTGACCAAGGGGACTCTCGCGGCATGTGCCGCGCTGCGTGGACGCGGCACCGGGCCTGTAGGGCCGGTGCATGTCACCATGCGCGGCACGGCGGCGGCTGATGAAAAGAGGCGACGAATGGACGAGAACCTCGATCTCAAAGAACTGAACGAACAGGGCAGGGTCTACTTCTCTGCCGACCAGTACGACAATGCCATCGCCTGCTATCAGAAGGCCTTGGCCTTGGACGGGCAGGAGAGGCAGACCTATTACAACCTCGTCGAGGCCTATGTGATGAAGGACGAGTATGCCAAGGCCCGCGATGTCATAAGGAAGGCCTTGGCACTCGATGCCGACGACGGGGAGGCGTACTACCATCTCGGCAACATCGACTTCCTCGAAGGCGACTACGGCGGCGGCAGAGAGAACTATGCCAAGGCCTTCAACCGGGGACTCGACACTGCGCAGATGCACGTGAACCTTGCCTCGCTGGAGGAGGAGAAGGGCGATGTGCCCGAGGCCATCCGTTACTACGACAAAGCCATCGTCCGTGACCGCTTCATGAGTTATGCGCGGATACGCAAGACCGAGCTGCTGATGTCCCTAAACGAGAACGAGGCTGCGCTCAAGGCCATAGAGGGGCTGGTGGAGATTCAGCCGGAGATTTTCGAGGGGCATCACTACAAGTATCTCATCCTCGATCACCTGGGCAGGGCAGCGGAGGCCGAGAAGGCCTTGGACTTCGCCCTGACGATGTTCCCGGACGACGAGGGCCTCATCTTCGACAAGGTGCGGCTGCTGGACGGCCAGGGACACTACGAACAGGCGCTGGGCCTGTTGGATCAACTGGACGCCGTGCCGAAGGAGGTGGCCGCCCTGGAGAAGGGCCGTCTGTTGCTTGGGCTCGAGCGGATATCGGAGGCCGAGGCCGTCCTCAAAGAACAGAACGCTGAGGAGCCAAACGGCGGCATCATGCTGCTGCTTGTGATGACAGGCATCGCCAGGGAGGACTTCGAGCAGGCCTTCAGGTACTCGGAGGAGATCATCGACCTGAGCACCAGCAGCGAGGAGTACGACCTCAACTACTTCTCGGCGCTCTACTACAAGGGCTTTGCCCTGAAGCAGACGGGTGATGTCGCAGAGGCCAAGGCTGCCTTCGAGGCTGCTGCCAAGGAGCTGCAGATGGCCTGCTCCGTCAACGCGGGGTTGCTCGACCTCTATCTGCTTCGTGCCATGGCGTACTTGGAGTTGGAGGACAACGAGCGGGCGTTGGAGATGGTGCAGTATGTCTTGAACCTCAACGACAACATCGGCGAGGCGCACTTTATCCGGGCGCAGATTTATGATGCCGCAGGTGAGGTGAAGAAGGCGGAGGCGGACCGTGCGCTCGCGTATCAGCTCTCCGACCTGCTCACGCAGCTCAAGGCGGCGGCCGTTGTCCCTAAAGGCAAGGCGCCGAGAGGCGAGGCGGACTGAGATGGTGCGCCGGGTAGAGATAGACCTCAACAAGCTGGCGAAGGCGCAGTCGGCCTACACTAGGGTCGTCAGAGACCTTGAGAGTTCGATCAAGAGCTTGGACAAGGCCATCAACCTGCTCAAGAACAGCGGCTGGAAGTCCAGTGCAGCCACGGCCTACTTCAAGCACTACAACAACGCTTGGACGGGGAACATGACCAAGCGGGTGAAGATGCTGAAGCATATCGAGAGCTGTCTGCAAAAGGCCAGAGAAGAGTACCTGGCAATCTACGACGAGCTGAAGTCATTGTATCTATGACATCATATGAGGAAGTGAGAACATGGCAGGACGCATAAGAATAACTCCTGACGATTTGAGAAGAACAAACAAAAAGCTGGCGACATATTCAACTGACATCGGCAACATCGCAAGGCGGGTCAACAAAGACCTCGACACCTTGGTTAGCTCTTGGGACGGCGCGGCGCGGGATACCTTCCTTTCGACCTACAACAGGGAGTACCGGAAGCTGCTCACAACGCAGATTCCCGAGCTGCTCGCCGGTTTGGGAAAACAGCTCGCTGGTGTGGCCGATTCCCTTGAGCAGACCGATGCGGATCTTGCTTCGCAGCTGAAGGGCTGAGAGATGTGGCCCGGAGAACCGCTTTGACGCGGGGCTTCGGCCTGCTGTTTGTCACGGCAACGACCACGGAGGCCCTATCATGGCCAAGCTGATAATAAATCTGGACTACCGCGACGACGTCGCTCATCATGCCGACGTGCTCATCGGCAAGTACGAGAGCCGCGTCAGCGACTACGACGGCATTGCCAGCGGCGTCGACGGCGTCAAGACGTCGAGGACAAACCTCGCGTCGTGCAGCTACTACCTGCGCTGCAAGAACCAGAAACTCGACGACAAGGCCGGCAGGGTTCGCAACCTGCGCGACAAGATAGACGCTGCGGTCGAGCATGCCGAGGCCGCCGACAGGAGGGTCGCCGACCACGTCAGGGACTCGTCGGCGAGCTTCTACCAGGCCGTGGGTATCAAGACGGGCTGGGACGAGTTCTGCGACAGGGTCGTCAAGGGCTTCAAGAAGATTGGCAACTGGATAGCTGAGACTTACGAGAAGAACAAGTACTGGATAAACGCCGTTTTGGATACTGTCTTTGCGATAGCCGCAGTGGTCCTAGCGGTCGTCGCGATAGCCGCCCTGATGCCTTTTAGCATCGTGGCGCTGCTCGCCGCTGCCGCCGCGACCTGGGGCGCCATCAGTGCGATCAGTGATGCGACCGCCTCGATCGCCGCATACGACGCATGGCGGAAGGGTGACAGGCTGGAGGCTGAGCGGTGGGCCGACAGGGATTTACTGGCTGAGGGGTTCATGGATCTTGGCGGGTGGGTAGGCTCGCAGTTCGGACAGGAGGATGCCGGGCGGCAGGCTGGTTCTTACCTGTATTGCGGTTGCCAAGTGGCGAGCTTTGCCTATGGCGGCGCGAAGAGTCTCAAAAGCGTCGGCAAGGCACTCAACCTCCACCGTTACAACAAGAGCTGGAAGCTGACGACGGTCGTCAAGAAGAACCTAGGTGCGGTCAAGAAAAACTGGGGGTCGGGGCTCGCTCAGGTCGGTAAGGGTCTCGTCGGGTGGAGCGACACCACGAAGGAGAAGCGCACGACGCTGAGGGTGCTCAAGTCGTGGTTCAAGCTGCCGACCCAAAGGTCGGCCCAGACCATCAAGAAAGTTGCGACCTACACGACAAACGTGCATGCCGCTTACTCGACTGTCACCCCGCTTCTTGAGGGTGCCAACCTCTTCACCATGATCAAGCCCGTCGCGGGCTTCAAGAAGGCGTTCATAGGCAACAGCAGGTACGCTCCCTGGGCCTCCCTGTCCGGCTCCGTGCCCGCCTTCTGACCCCGGAAGGACGACCGATGAGGAAAAGCGGCAAGACATCGGAGCAGAGGGCTGTGCTCTGGCGCAGGGTCATGGTGGCATCGGGCACGGTCTGTCTCCTTGTTGGTGTGTGGATCGCCGCCGATGAGATGGGGCTTGACACGTCGTACATAGACCTCAGTTTTCTGGGAGCGTTTGAGGTGCCCGTCGTTTCCGCCATCGTTTTTTGCGTACTCCTTGTTCCGTTGTTGCTCTTTTTCGCGGTACTGCTGTTCTACAGGGCCCGGGGGGCGCAGCTGATCGAGATGCGGGAAGCCGCGACGGACGAGGCGGAGCGGCTCGTCTTGGCCAAGAGGCATCGCGCCTTGACGAGGAATGTCATTTTCGTCGTCATGGGCGGGATGCTCCTCATTATTGACGGCACGATCATGATCGCCTTCAAAGAGGATGCCATACTTGGGCATCCGGTGGAGGTCTACCCTTGGGTTTTCGGCGTGACAAACCTGGCGGTGGCGGCGACGGTGCTGCTCACTTGGAGAGGGATAGGCAGGGCATTCTACGACCCCAGGGACGGCTCCTACCCGAAGGGCAAGGTGACCCAAGAGGTGCTTTGGGGCGCACTGTTCGACGGCGGGCGCGCCCGCCGCAGGCGGGTGCGGACGGACGGCGGCGTGGCATCCGTCGTCCTGAAGGTGCTCGGAGTGCTGCTTGCCGTAATCGCAGCTGTTTACGGTGTTGCCACCCTGATAAGCGGCGACGGCGACACCTATAGGGCCGTGATACTGCTTCTCGTGGCCTCCGTGCTGATGGGTAGCGGTCGCACCTTGGGGGCGCAGAGGAGGACGGGTGCGGCCAAGAAGCGCAAGGCGCGGCCCCAGCCGCGTGGGGACGGCGGCGAGAAGGACCCGGGTGCCGGGCCCGGCACCCGCCGATGATCGGAGGAGAACGATTATGGCACAGGTAAAGTCGATAGACACCAAGCAATTCGATGCTACGCTTGCCGCCCTGAAAAGGGCGACGAGTGCCTTCGAGAAGTCGAGGAAGGACGCGGAGTCGGCCACGGATGCCCTGCTGAAGACTTGGAGGGGCGACGGTCGGGATGCCTTTGTGAAGGTCTACGACAAGCTGAGGACCGAGATGGGGGACGACCTCGACAACCTCAAGGTCATCAGGGACGACCTGACCGCCATGAAGCAGTCGTACGTCGACTGGGACTCGGGGGTCGCCGTTCAGCTCAAGCCGTAGGCGACGGGCGGCTTCTGCCCTTGGTGGGGATGTCGGAAGCGAGTGACAGAAAGGAAGGCCATGGCCACTTCGAAGGCAGCAAAGATAGCTGCAGCCACGGCGCGGCAGAAGTACAACAAGCTGGTGCGCTACAGGGACGACATCAACGACGACCTCGGTTCGCTCGACAACATCAACAGCGAGGTAGATGCGCTCCGAGACGACGTCAACCGGCTCTCTGACATCCTAGGGGGCAAAATGTGGGGCGTCGCAGGCGAGCTGTACGAGAGTTCCGGCGACTCGGACCTTTATGAGGCCACGTGCCACATCCAAAAGGAGATAGACGCCCTCTCCAAAGAGATGAAGTGAGAAGCCGACGGCAGTTTCGTTTTAGAGGAAGGATAGAGGTATTTCAGATGGAGGGCATATGAAGGAGGGTGGCAAGGTCACCACAAAGAAGAGGGCGCTTTGGCGCAGAATCATGCTGGTATCCGGTGTCGCGAGCCTCGTGGTCTCGGTACCCATGGCGGTCTATCTCGTGGCCGCCCCCGGGGAGGTGCTGGTAGATTTTGAGTATGACCTGGGCATGTCTGAGTCGCTTGCTGCTCTGCTCGCGCTCGTCTGCGGTTTCGTCGCTTTCGGCAGCCCGGTGCTGTTCCTCCTTGCGCTCTACACGTGCAAGTTCTACCACCGGATGGCCGAGCTGACGGAACAGCAGGAGGCTGCGACAGGCGAGCAGGAGAGGGTGGCGCTCGCCAAGGCGAAGCGCTCGCTGTACGTGAGGTGCCTTGTCATAGCGCTCGGTATCGTCAACGCTTTCGTCGTGTTGGTTCTGGTAAGCACTGCGCTCAAAGATATTGAGGCCGGAGAGGATCCGATGGTGGGGTCGCTGGTCTTTACCTGTATCGGGGCAACCCTGCTGCAGATTGCCGTGGTGGCCTTCATGTTTCCTCGGATGGCCAAGGCCTACTACGACCCCGAGGACGGCTCCTACCAGGTCGCGGCGCCCACAGAGGAGGATCTCTACGGCAGGCTGGTTGGTGCCGGGAAGGTCAGGCGCAAACTGGATGCGGACGAGGCGGCGGCGGGCGTCGAGCGCGGCTCAGGCAGGGGGCGCAAGGCCCTGGCCGTCGCCCTTAAGGCGCTCGGCGTGCTGCTCGTTGTGGTCGGCGTGTTGGTCGCCGCACTCGGTGCCATCTACGTCGTCACCGTGATAAACGGTGGCGACAGCCTCTACTGGCAGCTCATACTGATTTTCGTCCTTGGGGCATACGCGCTGATAGTCGGTGGCTGTGCCTTATGGGCACGGAAGAAGACGGGCGGCGATGGGAGATGAGCCCCAAGCGCCCATGCGAGATTGAAGGAAGGTGCCATGCTGGCGGTGAAGTCGATGGATAGGAAGTGTGCTGCGGTTGTTGCTATTGGGCGGCTTACGACCGTTGCCTTGCTGGCGCTCTTGGCTCTCGGTGTACTCGGCTGCGCTGTTCCGCCGATAGTGGGGGAAACCTACAACCTGAGGTTGACGCTGGACAAGGTTCCTGGGCAGGTGTCGGATGATGCCGACCTCATCTTGGCTGCTATGCTCGACGAACTTGTCTCCAAGGGCTATACGGGCGACATCGGCTTGGAGTACCTGCCGACGACCAGCGGAGAGCCCTTCAAGGGCGTCGACTACACGGAGGTGCCGATAACCTACAAGGGGGCGGAGGGCACGGGTTGGATCCTCTTGGCTCAGAAGACGGGTGCTGGTTGGGAGTGCAAAGTGCGCGCTGCCCACGTCCCCGATACGCTTATCTTAGGCAGGCTGACCTTCGTTGGGCTTGACGACGATGTGCCGCCCCAGGAAATTAACGGGAGTGCGCTCTACGAGGCCTTGGACGGGTTTTTGGAGGAAAACGGACTTACAGGCGACATGAAGCTGACCGTGCTGAATCTGGTGAGCGATGAGACGACATCGGAGAAAATCTACACCTACACCTTCTTGGCGCGCGCCTTCTTGGACAGCGACGAGGCGGGGACGGTTGTGCGCGCTACGGGCCGCGCCACAAACTGGCGATGCGAGATCGTGGACGGCAGCGACGGCGATGCGGGCCCGGCCGCCGAATCCGATGAGCGCCGGTGACCGGGAGGGGACGGGCATGGCGGCGGCGAGGCCGATGGGTGGGAAGCGGATAAGGCGAGGCTGGCGCGTCGGGGCGCCTTCCACAGCCGGAATGTGAGAGCAGGGAGAGTATCTATGTCCTATACGGCGACGCTGATGTCACGGAAGCGCCTGTCGACCGTCGTTCTGCCGGATGAGGTGACCGGCAAACATTGGCTGACACTGCCGGATGCGCACGGCAGGGAGCGGCGCATTGCCGCCATCGAGGCGCACGGCGATATCTGGGCGATAAGCCCCTCGGCCTCCTTTGCTTTGTTGGCGCCTGACGGCACGCCGGGCAGCGAACCTGTGCGGGAGCTTGCCCTGCCGCAGACAGGCGGGCTCTTCAGCCTTGTCAGCGCAGCGGAACGGACAGGCGGGGCGGGCGCTTTGGGCGCAGCGGACATCGTGGGCGCAGCGTGCGACGGCCTTGTGGACAGCGGCACAGGAGCCGCAGGCACCGCTGCCGAGTTCTCCTTATTCGTCGAGCCTGTCAGCGACGGCACGCGCAGCTACCGCAAATACCGTTTGCCGCGCGAGGGCGAGGTCACCATCGGTCGCGCAAAGACCGGCGTCCTCGTCTTCGACCGTCGGGCGGTAGGTGCCCGTCATGCTGCATTGCAGGTGCGGTGCGACGGGGTGACGCTCGTTGCGCTGCCCGGGTCGGGCGGGGTCTACCTCAACGGCGTCGCCCTTGGGGCGGGCCGCTCCCTCGAGATGAAGGTCGGGGATTGCGTCTACCTCATGGGGTTCCGGCTTATCCTGGGCGCGGGGTTCATCGCCGTCAACAACCCCGAGGGCCTGCTCTCGGTGCCGTCGCAGGAGGTCGTCGCCCCCTTGGAGCCGGAGTTGCCCGGCACGGACGTCGGCAGGGTCGGCAGTGTCGCTGCCGCAGCGTCCTTCGACCGCGATGCCGACGGCGATGGCACAGACAGCCCTAACGCCTTCTACCGCTCGCCACGCGTTTGGCGCTCGGTGACCTCTGCTGAGCTTACCGTCGAAGAGCCGCCTGCCATGCAGAAGCAGGAGGATCCGCCGGCCATCCTGCGCATCGGTCCCTCTCTCGGCATGGCCTTGGTCTCTGCCCTGATGGGCTTCTCGATGTTCTCCAACGTCATTGACGGCTCCGGCAGCATCGCCCAGGCTGTGCCGATGCTGGGCATGGTCGTCGTGATGCTGGCCGGCGCTCTGCTCTGGCCGACCTTGCAGACTCGCTACAACAAGCGGAAGGCCGATGCGGCCGAGGCCAGGCGGCAGCAGGTGTACGTGTCATACCTCGACAAGCGCTGGGCCGAGATCGAGCACGAGCGCCTTGTCCAGACGGAGATACACACCGAGAACCGGGTCTCGGTGGAGGAGTGCTACGTGCGGGTGCGCCAGCGCGACCGTCGGCTCTTCGAGCGCAAACCCGGCCACAGCGATTTCTTGGAGCTGCGCGTCGGCACGGGCGACCTGCCGTTCGCCGCCAGCGTCAAGTGGCCCCAGGAGAAGCTGGCGCTGACCGACGACCTTCTGTTGGAACGCGCCTTCGAGTACGCTCGTAACCCGCTGGAGCTGAAAGGCGCCCCCATCTCGCTGCCGCTTGCCACATACCACAACTGCGGCCTTCTCGGTAACGCCAGGGAGGGCATCGATGCGCGCAACGGGCTTTGGCGCTTCCTGCGCGGGCTGATCATGCAGATCTGCGCCCTGCATGCCCCGGACGAGGTGAAGCTCGTGCTGCTCGCCGATCCGAGGGAGGAGGCTGCCTGGGGCTTCATGAAGGGGCTGCCGCATTGCCTTGACGCCAACGGGCTGCTGCGCTTCATCGCCACCAGCCAGCAGGAGGCGACCTACCTCTCCAAGCAGTTGGATGCGACGCTGGCCAAGCGCATCGACGAGAAGGGCGGGTCCGACGAAAGCTACGACGTGCATTATGTGCTGATCGATGCCAGCAGGGGCCTGGCGAAGTCCGCTGGCGTCTTCGCCAAGGTGCAGAAGCTCAGCGGCGTCTACGGATTCTACACGCTGGCGCTGTCCGACGCCATCCACGCCCTGCCCAAGGACATCAACTGCATCCTGCGCCTCTACCCGCAGGACAACCCCAACGGAGCCGATTACCGCGACCCCGCCAGCCCGATGCAGACGACGAGCTTTATCCCTGACATAGCGGTGCGTGCCCAAGTGGCCAACGACTTCTCCGAGGCGTTGGGCCGGATCGAGTACCTCAGCGCCTCCGAGGAGGGCAAGGGCGTGCTGCCCAACGGCATCGGCTTCCTGGAGATGTTCGAGGTCGGCAGGGCAGAGCACCTGAACATCTCCAGGCGTTGGGCCGAGAGCGACCCCATCAACACCCTTGAGGCGCCGCTTGGCGTGGATGCGCAGGGTGCCTTGAGCATGCTGGATGCCCACGAGGACGCCCATGGGCCGCACGGCCTGGTGGCGGGCACCACCGGCTCGGGCAAGAGCGAGCTGATCATCACGTGGATACTGTCGCTGGCGGTGAGCTATCGCCCGCAGGAGGTCGCCTTCGTGCTCATCGACTACAAGGGCGGCGGGCTTGCGGGCATCTTCGATTCGGAGAAGCACCGCTTGCCGCACCTGTCCGGCACCATCACCAATCTCGACGGTGCTGCCATCAACCGCTCGCTGGTCTCGATAAACTCGGAGCTGAAGCGACGCCAGGACGCCTTCAACCGCGCCCGCGACCTGGCAGGCTTGGGCTCGGTTGACATCTACAAGTACCAGGAGCTGTATCGCTCCGGTGTGGTCGCGGAGCCGATTCCGCACCTCTTCATCATCTCAGACGAGTTCGCTGAACTGAAGAGCCAGCAGCCGGAGTTCATGGACGAGCTGATCAGCGCTGCCCGCATCGGCCGCTCGCTGGGCGTGCATCTGGTGCTGGCCACGCAGAAGCCCTCCGGCGTGGTCAACGACCAGATCTGGAGCAACGCCAAGTTCAAGCTCTGCCTGAAGGTGGCCGACGCCGCCGACAGCCGCGAGATGATCAAGCGCGACGATGCCGCCGAGTTCACCAATCCCGGCCGCTATTGCCTGCTGGTGGGCTACAACGAGTTCTTCACCGTCGGGCAGGGCGCGTATGCCGGCGGCACGTATAGGCCGCAGGAGCAGTTCGTGAAGAAGGTCGACGATGCGGTGGTGCTGATTTCCAACGTGGCGCGTCCGTTGCTCCAGGCCAAGCTGCAGCCCAAGGGGCGGCAAGGTGCCTCAGGGGCGTCTGGCGGCCCTGTTGGCCTGTCTGTCGCTGTGGCATCTGCCAGTGAGCCGGAGTCGGTCGCGGTGCTCAAGCACCTCCACCAGATTGCCGCAGACGAGAAGGCCGTCGCCCCGCAGCTCTGGTTGCCCCCGATACCGCCGGTCGTCTCGTTGGCGGATCTGTGCCAGAAGTATGCCGGAAGGGCGACGGCGGGCGACACGATGCGCCTTGACCCGGCAATCGGCGAGTTGGACGACCCTAAGAGCCAGTCGCAGCGCCTGCTCACGCTGCCGCTCAGCGAGGGCGGCAATGCCGTCGTCTACGGCTCCCAAGGCGCTGGCAAGAGCGAGCTTCTGGTCACCCTTCTCTACGACCTGCTGCAAAGGCACAGCGCCCGGACCCTCAACGTCTATATCCTCGACCTCGGCGCGGAGAGCCTGGGGCTGTTCGGGTCCGCCCCGCAGGTGGGGGATGTCGTCTACGCGGCCGATGCCGAGAAGTTCGAGACCTTCTTCAAGCTGATGGAGGCTGAGTTCAATGCCCGTCGCAGCCTGTTCTCCGCTATCGACGGCGGCTACGCCGCCTACGCCGCAGCCGACGGGAGGGTCGTCGGTATCGACGAACCGAAGCCCAATATCGTCGTCGTCATCAACAACTTCGAGGTCTTCAACGAGCTCTATGACAGGCATCTGGACGCCCTGACCGCGTTGACGCGCGACGGCACGCGCTACGGCATCACCTTCGTTCTCACCTGCTCGCGCGGCAACGGTGTCTCGTACCGGCTCGCCCCGAACTTCAAGCAGTTCCTGGCGCTGGAGATGAACAGCGACGACGACTATATGAGCATCTTCGGGTCGATACGCGGCGTGGTGCGCCCCAGCGGCAAGATGCGCGGCCTTGTGCGGCAGGACGAGATCCACGAGTTCCAGGGCGCACACCTTGCCCTCGACGGCAGCGACCTGGAGAGTGTCCGTGCACTGGTCTCACGGCTGGCCGCCGAGCAGGAGGCGCACCCGGAGCGCTTCCAGGCGCCTGCCCTGCCGGTGCTGCCTGAGACGGTCGGCCTCGACAGCTTCGGCCTGACATCGGTTGCGCTCGAGCGTGTGCCGCTGGGCTTCGACAAGGAGAGCATATCGGCGGTCTTCGCCGACTTCAACGCCTGCAGGGTCTTTCTGGCGGTCGGTCCGGACACCGAGCGGCGCCTGGCGTTCCTGCGCGGGCTGACGAAGGTCCTTTGCAGGGTCGAGGGCAAGCACCTGACGGTCTACGATGTCGGCGGCTCTTTGGAGGCCGAGGACGCGGTCGGCGATGCGACTGTTGGTGCGGCCTTCGACGCCGAGATTGTGTCCGGCAGGGAGCGGACCAGTGCCTCGCTTGCGGCGCTGCTTGTCGACGGGCAGGAGGCGCTCTCCCGGAGGGTCGTGGTCTTCACCGACCTGCGTGAGGCCTTCGATGCGCTGGAGGCCGAGACCAAGGCCGCCTGGGAGCAGTTCTTCGCGGCAGGGCGGCAGTCGGAGTTGGGCGGCGTGGTGGTGGGCGGCGACCCGGGCCGCTTCTCGTCATTCGGCTATGAGCAGTGGTACCGTGAGCTGATATCGACGGGCAACGGCATATGGGTGGCCGACGGCTTCGACTCACAGCAGGCCTTGAAGGTCAGCCGCTATCTGCCCGATTATCGCCAGCCGGTGCCGGAGGGCTTCGGCTGGGTGGTGACGCGCGGCAAGGCGGCCCTCGTCAAGCACGTCGAATAGAGCAGGGAAGCGTCCCCTGTATGGCGCTCCCCCTTTTGCCTTCTGTCGCCCGTTCGGCTCCATTTGACCTCAGAGGGAGAAACTGGGAGAATATCCCTGTTTGAAAACCTATAGGACTCGCTACCTGAGACAGCCGGTGTCCCGCAGGGGACGTAATGGGGCTTTGGGCCCCGCCCGCCGAGGTGGCCGTTTGTCGAGAAGGCGCACGTAGCCCTCAAGTCATCGGCGGCCCCCACTGTCTAGAGCGGGGGTCGTTTTGTATGAGAGGAGGTGTTATATGCCCAATAAGGCAAAAGTCGAGCTTGTGGGCCGGATCAAGGAGGACCTTGAGGCTGCCGATGCGGTCTGGGTCGTCGATTACCGGGGCCTGACCGTCAAGCAGGAGGAGGACCTCCGTCGGCGCATCCGCGCACAGGGGGCGGCGCTCAAAATCTACAAGAACTCGTTTACCGAGCGTGCCCTGGCCGACCTCGAGCTGCCGAGCCTCGGCCCGGTGTTGGAGGGCCCCTCGGCCTTCGTCTTCGTCAGCGGGGACCCGGTCGCCTCGGCCAAGGCGATCAAAGGCTTCGCAAAGGAGAACGAGAACCTGGGGATAAAAGGCGGTCTCCTCAACAGGGAGGTCGTGACGGATGCGCAGATAAAGGCCATCGCCGACCTGCCGTCCCGCGAGGAGCTTGTCGCCATGTTCCTCGGTGTGTGTGCAAGCCCGCTCACCGGCATCGTCCGGGTGCTCAACGGCCCTGCATCCAAGCTGGTCCGTACCCTTGGCGCCGTTGCCGAGAAGGCCGCATAGCGCACGAGGCGTCGTGCGCTGCCCCGCCTTGGACGGGGCGACAGGACAGGAGAACCACAGGCCGCAGGGCGCAGAAGGCGCCCGGGTCGACGAACACGACAGGCCGCAGGGCGCATGAGGCGCCCGGGCCGACGAACACGAAAGGAGCCATACCATGGCTGTGACGAAAGACGATATCATCGCGGCGCTCAAGGAGATGCCCGCACTCGAACTGTCCGAGCTCGTCAAGGAGCTGGAGGAGGTCTTCGGCGTGTCTGCGGCCGCACCGGTGTTCGCAGGCGGCATGCCTGCCGGCGGGGCCGGCGGCGACGGTGCCGCCGAGGCCGCCGAGGAGAAGACCAGCTTCGATGTCCTCCTCGAAGGCTTCGGCGACAACAAGATCGCCGTCATCAAGGTCGTCCGCGAGATCACCAGCCTGGGCCTGAAGGAGGCCAAGGACCTGGTCGAGGGCGCCCCCAAGCCGATCCTCGAAGGCGTCGACAAGGCCAAGGCCGAAGAGATCGAGCAGAAGCTCAAGGATGCCGGTGCCGCCGTCACCCTCAAGTAACCAGTCGACGAAGGAGTCTGTTTTGGCAGTCAAGATTCGTTTGGCGCGCCACGGCGCCAAGAAAGCCCCCTACTACCGCGTGGTCGTCGCCGATGCCCGCTCGCCCAGGGACGGACGCTTCATCGAGGAGGTCGGCCGTTACAACCCCTGCGCCACGCCGGCCTTTGTGAAGCTCGACCTTGAGAAGATCGACAGGTGGGTCAAGGACGGCGCCCAGCCTACGGAGACGGTGGCGAAGCTCGTGGCCCAGGCCCGGGAAGCAGACCGGTACAGGGAGGCGGCAGCGAAGCCCGTGGCCCAGACCAAGGAGGCAGACCGACCCATGGAGACGGCAGCAGAGCCCGTGGATCCGGCCCAGGAGGCAGACCAGCCCACAGCAGATGCGGCAGCGGAGCCTGTGGATCCGGCCCAGGAAGCGGGCCTGTGATGTCCGGCCAGCAGGGAGACGTCATCGGCCTGGTCGAGACCATCGTCACCTCGCTCGTCGATGAGCCCGAGCAGGTCAGGGTCGCAGGCGTGCAGGGCGAGAGCGATACGCTCGTCATCGAGATCCATGTCGCGCCAGACGACGCCGGCAAGGTCATCGGACGCCAGGGCAGGATCATCAAGGCGGTCAGGACCTTGGCGCGTGCGGCATCGTCGTATGCGGGCGGCGCGCATATCGAAGTCGAGGTCATGGACTGACCGTCCTTGAGAGGGCAGCACCAGCACCATGCCGGGCTATCGACGCATAGCGCATATATCCCGTGCCAAGGGCCTTGCCGGGCAGGTGGTGGCAGACCCTCTTGACGGCCTGCCCTCTCACGTCTGGGCAGGCCTCATGCTTTGGGTCGTCCCGCCTGCCCACGGCCTGGTGCGGGAGACCTGCGTGCGTGCGGCCGTCGAGAAGGGGGAGAAGGGCGGGCACCTGCTCCTCTCCCTTGAAGGAGTGGACGGCCGCGACGACGCGGAGCGGCTCGTCGGCCGCTTCCTGCTCGCCCGCACCGCCGATGTGGGAGAGGAGGGTGCCGCCCCCGGCCCGCCCCCGGCCCCCGGTTCGCCCCCGGTCGATGGCCCGTCCTCGGCCGTCGGCCTGACCGTGTCCGATGCCGCACGGGGCGTCCTCGGCACGGTCGTCGAGGAGCGCCAAGGCGCCGCACAGGCGCTCTGGGTGGTGGACGGCCCCTTCGGAGAGCTGCTCGTCCCCGTGGTCGACGAGTTCGTCCGTGGGCGCGAGGGGGACGTGGTGAGGGTCGTCCTCCCCCAGGGGCTGTTGGAGCTGAACCGATGATGCACGAGGCATGGCCTGCGGGAGCGCAGGGAGCGGGCGCAGGGGCCTTGCGCGTGGAGGCCCTTTCCGTGTTCCCCCAGATGTTCGAGTCGCCGATGGGCCTTTCCATCATCGGGCGGGCGCGCAGGGCGGGACTGCTCGATTTTGTCGCCCACGACCTGCGCGACTGGACGCACGACAACCACAACACCACCGACGACGAGCCCTATGGCGGCGGTGCGGGGCAGCTCATGAAGGTCGAGCCGGTCTTCGAGGCGCTCGACGACCTTCTTGGCGACGCCCCGGCCCGTGTCGTCTTCTTCGCGCCGGTCGGCCTGCCCTTCGACCAGCGCCTTGCCGCCGACCTCGCCCAAGAGGAGCGCATCGTCATGGTCTGCGGCAGGTACGAGGGCTTCGACGAGCGGGTCTACACCCGCGCCGACCTCTGCATCAGCCTGGGGGACTACATCCTCACGGGCGGGGAGCTTGCGGCCATGGTCGTCACCGATGCCGTCTGCCGCCTGCTGCCGGGCGTGCTCGGTGATGCGCAGTCGCCCTTGGACGAGTCGTTCTGTGCGGGGCTGCTCGAGTACCCGCAGTACACGCGGCCCGCATCCTATCGCGGCATGGACGTCCCCGAGGTCCTTCTCTCGGGCAACCATCGGCTCATAGCGCAGTGGCGCCGCAAACAGTCTATAATCAGGACAGCGCAGTTGCGCCCCGACCTGCTCGACCACGCCGATCTGACCGAGCAGGAGCGGGAGACGGTTCGTCTCTGGCAAGAGGAGAGGGCTTTGACCTGATGGAAGACCAAAGAGGATATCCGCCGGACGGCCCTTGGGGCGGCCCCGCGACAGGCCCTCAAGGGGCGCTGCCGGACGCGGTGCCGCCGGACGCTTCGTGGGGCGGCCCTCCCGTCGCCCCTGCGGGCGGACAGGGCGACGCGTGGGGCGCTCCTCCCGGCGACCTCCCGACCGTCTCCCCGAACGCCCCCACCGGCGGCTTCGCACATGCCGCCCCGAGCGGGCAAGGCGATGCCGACAGGTCCCCCGCTGCCGGGAGCAGGAGCAGGCGCATCCTGCGGGACGTCATCGAGTTCCTGGTCATCGTCATGGTCGCCATCGGCGTCGCGGCGTTGCTGAAGACCTTTGTCGTGGAGCAGTACAAGATCCCGACCGGCTCGATGGAGCCGACCATCGAGGTGAACGACCGCCTGTTCGCCGAGAAGGTGAGCTATTACCTCGGAGGCCCCAGGCAGGGGGACATCGTCACCTTCGACGACCCCATCGAGGAGGGGCGCATCCTCATCAAGCGCTGCATCGCCGTCGGCGGGCAGACCGTGGACCTGAGGGACGGCAAGGTCGTCGTCGACGGGGTCTTCCTCGACGAGCCCTATACCCATGGCCAGCCCTCGGTGGCCCTTCAGGAGATGCCGGGGATCGCCATCAGCTATCCCTACACCATACCCGAGGGCGCGGTCTGGCTCATGGGGGACAACCGCACGAACTCGCTCGACAGCAGGTACTTCGGGCCGGTGCCCGAAAGCGACATCACAGGAAAGGCCTTCCTGCGCTTCCTGCCCTTCGAGCGCTTCGGCCCGATCGACGGGTAGCGCCTCCCCGGACACGGGGCCTCGGGCCTCACGGCACACGGGGACGCAAGGACACGGGGACGCAGCGGTGCAGGAACCGACGGACCGGACGACAGGGAAGGAACGCACGTGGGGTATCTGACCTATCAGGAGATCATCCTGGAACTTCAGCGCTATTGGGCCGCCCAGGGCTGCGTCATCATGCAGCCCTACGACAACGAGGTCGGCGCGGGCACCTTCCACCCTGCGACGACGCTGCGCTCGCTCGGCCCCGGAACGTGGAAGACCGCCTACGTGCAGCCCTCGCGCAGGCCCACGGACGGGCGCTATGGGGAGAACCCCAACCGCCTGCAGCACTACTACCAGTTCCAGGTGCTCGTCAAGCCCTCGCCGGACGACATCCAGGACCTCTACCTCGACTCGCTGCGCGCCATCGGCATCGAGTGGCGCGAGCATGACGTGCGCTTCGTGGAAGACGACTGGGAGTCGCCCACGCTCGGCGCCTGGGGCCTCGGGTGGGAGGTCTGGCTCAATGGCATGGAGGTCACGCAGTTCACGTACTTCCAGCAGGTAGGCGGCATCGAGTGCAGCCCCGTCCCCGTCGAGATAACCTACGGCCTCGAGCGCCTGGCCATGTACATCCAGGGCGTCGACTCGGTCTTCGACATCGTCTGGTCAAAGGACGCGGACGGCACGGTCTTCACCTATGGGGACGTGTACCTTGAGAACGAGCGGGAGTTCTCCGCCTACAACTTCGAGGTTGCCGACATCGCGTTTTTGTTCGGCGAGTTCGAGGGATGGGAGAGGGAGTGCCAGCGGGCGCTGGACGCCGGGTTGCCGCTGCCTGCGTATGACTGTGTGCTCAAGTGCTCGCATACGTTTAACTTGCTCGATGCGCGGGGGGCTATTTCGGCGACGGAGCGGATGGGGGATATCTTGAGGGTGCGGGCATTGGCCAAGAGTTGCTGCGAAGCCTACAAAGGGGGAGAGGCGCAGGGCAAGGTGGGAGAGGGACGGGGGGCTACTCG
>JAISGJ010000022.1 GCA_031263105.1 Coriobacteriales bacterium | reverse complement strand
TCCTTGGGTCCGAGCGCCCGGAAAACGCACCGCGTTTTCAGCGAGGACGGGCCGACAGGCCCACGGGACCCGAGCGCCCGGAAAACGCACCGCGTTTTCAGCGAGGACGGGCCGACAGGCCCACGGAGCGCAAAGCAGCCGAGCGCGGGCCGAGGCGCCCTCTGGCCACGCTCGACCGCTGGCGCGGTCGAAGATCCCTCGACAGGCTCGGGATGACAGTGGGGGCTCGGGATGACAGTGGGGGCTCGGGGCGACAGTGGGGGCTCGGGGCGACAGTGGGGGGTCGGGGCGACAGTGGGGGCTCGGGATGACAGCGGGGCGTATCATGACAGTGGGGGTGTATCACGTCAGGTTACGTAGGTAGGAGGGGGCACCAGCCCCCTCCTCCTGCCCGAGATGGTATAATCACAAGCCCATGCGGAGAGATGGCTGAGAGGTCGAAAGCGGCGGTCTCGAAAACCGTTGAGCGGGCAACCCCCGTTCCCAGGGTTCGAATCCCTGTCTCTCCGCCAGCAGGCCCCCGCGAAACCCCCCGGTTTCGCGGGGGCCTGCTGGCTAAAAAGACAGGGATTCGAACCCGCGAGGCCTCCAAGCGCGAGCGCAGCGAGCGATTGGGAATCCCTGTCTCTCCGCCAGCAGGCCCCAAAAGACTCCCTCGGGATTCGAACCCGACAGCGGTTTCGCGCCTCGGAAGGGAAGAGGCACTTGACCGGGACGGCCTCTTTTTCTTATCATTAAGTAAGTAAACTATAACTTATTCGGGATACGGCCTGTTCGGACGGCGACGGGGACGTCGCATCGAAGGCGGGGCATGTGAAAGGCGGGATGTGCGAGAGATGAGGTGTGCGAGATGCCAGCAGCTTTGATGCCCTCGGCCCATGAGGGTGCTGCCGTCCCGCCTGCGCCCCTGACGCCGCCGAAGACCCCGCGTCCCACGCCTGCGCCCCTCTACGGGCCCACGCCGCCCGTCATCGGCTCCCTCAAGCGCAGCCTGCGCGAGATACGCTCCGGGCTGAAGGCGGGGGAGACGGACGCGCAGGAATGCCGGCGGCTGATCGATGCCGCCGTCAGGGACTTCTGGCAGACGGCAGGAAGGCAGACCCCCGTCATGGCCCCCGACCCGAAGGGCGCAGGCCATGCCCTCGTCACCTTCCTGTGGCGCGACGATCGGGCACGCGCCGTACTGCTGTTCGCCAACCGCATCACCGACGAGACCGACCTCGGCAAAAGCCTCATGAGGCGTGTCCCAGGCACGGACGTCTGGCACCTCACCTACCGCATGGAGACGGACTGGCGCGCCTCGTACTGCATCCTGCCCTGCTACGGCAAAGGAGGCGTCTCCGACCTGCTGGGCGCGGACCAGGCCTCCGTCCGTCATGCGCTCGACTGCGGCATTGCCGACCCGCGCAACCCCCTGCGCTGCCAGAACCGCGTCGGCAACATCCTGTCCGTGGTGGAGCTCGCAGACGCCCCGCCTCAGCCTTGGCTGCGCCCCCGTCACCAGGTCGCCCGGCATGGCACGGTCAGCACGCACGAGCTTCCCGAGGGCTACAGGGTCTGGGTCTATGAGCCCCCTGCCGCGCCCGTGCGGGCACGGGGCAAGTGGGCGCTGCCCGGCGGCGGGAAGGGCGTGCCCGGGCTGTCTGCCGCTGCGCAGCCCGCCGTCTCCCGCAGTGCCGCCGGCTCTCGTCCGCCCGCCTCCTCCTCATCCGCCGCGCTGCCCGCGCTCGTCATGTTCGACGGCGACATGTGGATGCGCACCGAGCACTTCCACGAGACGCTCGACAACCTCATCGGCGAGGGCAGGGTGCCGCCGATGTACGTGCTGCTCGTCGAGACCGGTGACGTCGCGTCGCGTTGGGAGAAGCTCGGCGAGGACTCGGGCATCGAGGACTTCGTCGCCGACGGCCTCCTCGCCTGGGCGCGCGGGCGCTACCCCATAACCGACGACCCCGCCCGCCTCGTCGTTGCCGGGCAGAGCCTCGGTGCGCTCACCGCGCTCCTGGTGGCCGCGAAGCGCCCCGAGAGCATCCAGAACGTGATTGCGCAGTCCGCCTCCCTGTGGCGCGGCAGGCTCTTGGAGCAGATGAAAGGCCCCGAGGGCCTGCTCCACAGCTTCACGGCGCGCGTCTACCTTGAGGTCGGGAGGCAGGAGCACGTCCTTTTGCCGTACAGCCGCGACCTTGCGGGGATGCTCCGGCAACAGGGGCTCGATTGCAGCTACGTCGAGTACAACGGCGGGCACGACTACGTCTGCTGGCGCGGCGGCATCGCCGACGGCCTGTGCTGGGTGGCCGACGGCTGGCTGGCCGATGCCGGGGACGCGGCAAGGCAGGACGGGGCCGCAGGCGACGGGGCCGAGGAGCAGGGGGCCGCAGGGCCGGCCCTTCGTCCCTTGCCCCCCGTCCCCCGGCCCCAGAAGCCCAGCCTCCGCCAGGCCCCCGCCCCTGCACGTCCGACCGTCCGGCAGCTGCGTCGCGAAAGGCTCTACGGCAAGACGCAGCATGACGACAGGGGGGCGGGCATCATCCCGCCCAAGGTCGCCCGCCCAAAGCCGGCGCCACGAACGAGGACCGCCGTCATCGCTCCGTTGAAGGCCGCGATACGTGCGATACATGCCACCTGCAGGGAGCAGGGCGCCGACGCACAGGAGCGCCAACGCCTCATCGATGCCGCTGTCGAGGACTTCTGGGAGACGACGGGCAGGCAGACCCCCGTCATACTCCCCGACCCCAAGAGCGAAGGTCATGCCTTCGTCACCTTCCTGTGGCGCGACAGCAGGGCGTCCGCCGTCCTGCTCTTCGCGAACCGCATCACCGACGAGACCGACCTCGGCAAGAGCCTTCTGAAGCGCATCAGGCACACGGACATCTGGCACCTCACCTACCGTATGGAGACGGACTGGCGCGCCTCGTATTGCTTCGTGCCCTGCTACGACAAGAAGAGCGTCTCCGACATGACCGGCGTGCATCAGGCATCCATCCGCAGGACGCTCGACCGGGGCATCGCCGACCCGCGCAACCCCCTGCAATGCCAGAACCGCGCCCGTAACACGCTTTCCGTGGTGGAGCTCGCGGACGCCCCGCCCCAGCCTTGGCTCGGCATCAGGCCGCAGGTCGCCAGGCGCGGCAAGGTCAGTTCCCACCAGCTTCCCGACGGGCATATGGTCTGGGTCTACGAGCCCGCCCTGCCCGAAGAGCCCCGAGGCCGGGACGCCCTGCCCGAAGGGCCCCGAGGCAAGGATGCCGCCCTGCCCGCGCTCGTCATGTTCGACGGCGACGTGTGGATGCGCACCGAGCGCTTCCACGAGACGCTCGACAACCTCATCGGCGAGGGCAGGATACCGCCGATGTATGCGCTGCTCGTCGAGACCGACGACATCGCCGCACGCTGGGACGAGCTGAGCACGGATTCCAGGATCGAGGACTTCGTCGCCGACGGCCTCCTCGCCTGGGCGCGCGGGCGCTACCCCATAACCGACGACCCCGCCCGCCTCGTCATCGCCGGGCAGAGCCTCGGCGCCCTTACCGCGTTCTGGGTGGCCATACGGCGGCCTGCGTGCTTCCAGAACGTGGTCCTGCAGTCCGCGTCCCTTTGGCGCGGGCGCTTCCTGACGCGGATGACGGGGCAGAAGGGCCTGCTGAGGGGCTTCACGGCGCGCGTCTATCTGGAGGTCGGGAAGCAGGAGTGGGTCCTGCTTCCCCTCGCCCGCGACCTCGCCAAGATGCTCCGGCGGCGCAAGCTCGACTGCGCCTACATCGAGTACAACGGCGGGCACGACTACGCCTGTTGGCGCGGCGGCATCGCCGATGCCCTCTGCTGGATAACCGACCGCTGGGCTGCCGACAACAGCGCAAATGCCGGTTCGTCGTAATCTGTGCCCCTTATGGGACGTTTGGACGTCGAATGTGCGGCATGGCTGCTTCTGGTAGAATTGTACGGTTGCGTCCCATCGTGCAAGATGTGCCAGAGAAAAGGAATCCCCTATGGATTTGGGAGAAGTCTTAGAGTCGATAATCACGCCGCAGATGAAGATGTTTCTCATGGGGGTCATCATCGTCGTCGGCATCCTGTACCTCATCTCGATCATCTGGGTCATCCGTGACTCCTATCTGCGAGGGTCGAACCCCATCATCTGGGGCGTCGTCTCGCTGGTGCCGTTTTTGGGGGCCGTCGCCTACTCGATGATGCGGCCGCCGATGCTCCTTTCCGACCGCGACGAGCAGGACCTCGACTTCACGCTCAAGCAGCGCGAACTGATGAAGTATGGAGAATGTGGGAAATGCGGGTATCCCGTCGAGCGGGAATACCTTGTCTGTCCCAAATGCGGCACACAGCTGAAGAACGAATGCAAGACCTGCGGCCATGCCCTCAACCCCGACTGGAGGGTCTGTCCGTTCTGCTGTACGCAGGTTCGACGGTAGGCCTGCCCTGCCGGCGCCCTCCCTTGGCCCCGCTCGTCCTGGTTCCCCCCTTGCTTCTCCCCGTGGGCCCCGACCAACAGAGGTAGCTGCTATGGATATCAAACTCCCGGATGGCTCCATCCAACAACAGGAGCCCGGCGCGACGCTTGCCGATGTGGCGGCACGAATCGGCGCCGGCCTTGCGAAGGCCGCCCTTGCCGGAAGGCTGGACGGCACCCTCGTCGACCTTTCCTGCCCCGTATACGACGGCGCGACCGTCGAGATCGTCACGAACAGGGATCCCGAGGCGCTGGGGATACTGCGCCACTCGACCGCCCACATCATGGCCGAAGCGGTCCAGGAGCTGTTCCCGCAGGCGCAGTTCGGCATCGGCCCGGCGATAGAGGACGGCTTCTACTACGACATCGAGATAGGACGCTCGGTCACCCCCGACGACCTCGTCGCCCTGGAGGAGCGCATGGCCGCCATCATCGGCCAGGCGCGCCCCTTCGCCCGGCGCGAGGTCTCGCTCGCCGAGGCACGCCAGCTGTTTGCCGAGCAGCCCCTCAAGCTCGAGCTCATCGACGAGCTGCCCCCGGACAGCGTCATCTCGGTCTATCAGCAGGGTTCCTTCCTCGACCTGTGCCGGGGCCCGCATATCCCGGACACCTCCCGTGTGGCCGCCTTCAAGCTCACCAGGCTCGCGGGCGCCTACTGGCGCGGCGACAGCGACCGCCAGATGCTCCAGCGCATCTACGGGACGGCGTGGTTCTCCCCCAAGGACCTCGACGCCTACCTTGAGCGCATCGAGGAGGCGGAGAAGCGCGACCATCGCAAGCTCGGCCGTGAGCTCGGCATCTATACGATGGATGAGAGGGCCGGCGTCGGCCTGCCGCTCTACCTGCCCAACGGGGCCCGCGTCATCCGGCTGCTGCAGGAGTGGCTGCGCCGCGACCTGTACGACCGTGGCTACGAGGAGGTCATCACCCCGCATATCTACCATGCGGACGTGTGGAAGCAGTCCGGGCACTATTACTTCTACAAGGACAACATGTACTTCTTCCAGGTGGACGAGTCCGAGGCCAAGGACAGGAGCAAGGTCTCGGAGTACGGCGTGAAGCCGATGAACTGCCCCGGCCATGTGATGCTCTACGCGAACGACCTGCGCTCCTATCGCGATCTGCCCCTGCGCTTCTTCGAGTTCGGGACGGTGTACCGCCACGAGCTGAGCGGCGTCGTGCACGGCCTGTTGCGTGCGCGGGGCTTCACGCAGGACGACGCCCATATCTTCTGCCGCAGCGACCAGGTGCTCGACGAGGTGGTCTCCATGCTCGACCTCGTGGACCACATCATGGAGACCTTCGGGTTCACCTATACGGCCGAGATATCCACCCGTCCCGAGAAGTCCATCGGGGAGGACGCGAAGTGGGCCTTCGCGACCGAGCAGCTCGAGCGGGCGTGCGAGGCGCACGGGCTCGCCTACGACATCAACGAGGGCGACGGTGCGTTCTACGGCCCCAAAATCGACATCAAGGTGAAGGACGCCATCGGCCGCACCTGGCAGTGCTCGACCATCCAGGTCGACTTCAACTTCCCCGAGCGCTTCAACCTCACGTACCGCACGGCCGACAACAGCGAGGAGCAGCCTTGGATGCTGCATCGTGCGATCTTCGGCAGCATCGAGCGCTTCTTAGGGATACTGCTCGAACACTACGCGGGCGCGCTGCCGCTGTGGCTTGCGCCGTTGCAGGTCGCGGTCATCCCCATCGCCGACCGCCATAACGACTACGCCTTCGAGGTGAGAGACGCGCTCGGGCGCGTCGGGGGGCGCGTCGAGGTCTTCGACCAGAACGAGCCGATGCGCGCGAAGATAGCGCGGGCGCAGTCGCGCAAGATACCCTATATGCTCGTGGTCGGCGACAAGGAGGCCGCATCGGGCACCGTCAGCGTGCGCGAGCGCAAGGAGGGAGACCTCGGCTCGCAGCCGTTGGCGGAGTTCTCCGCCCTCATCGAGGCCGCCCGGCTCTGAGGCGACGACCCTTAAGCCTTCTCGAGGGAGCCGAGGGAGTCGCCGACGAGGTCGATGAGCTCTTGCTTGGAGTGGATTCCCAGTTTCTGATAGATGCTGCGGATATGGGACTTGGTGGTGTTCTCCGAGACGAACAGGCATTTGGAGACGCTGGCAATCGAACGTCCCTGCCCCAACAGCAGCAGCACCTCGAACTCGCGAGGGGTGAAGTCCGCCGTCCGGGCGATGTCGCCGCAGCACTCGCGGTAGCGGTCCTCTCCCCAGACGACGACCTTGAGCCCCTCGCCCTCCGCCTCGTGCCCACGGGTGAAGCGCTGCCCCTTGAAGAGCACCAGTGAGAGCATGCTGAGCAGGTAGATGGAAACGAGGGCGACCGCAGCGAGCGAAAGGAAGTCCTGGGTCAGGTGGCTCTCGTAGACGAAGCCCAGCACCTTGCCGAGCAGCCGCGCCCCGATGGTGACCGCCAGGCAGGCACCGAAGACCACCTGGGCCGGGAGACGGGTCTGCGCCGTCGTGGAAGCGAGCATGCACCACAGTATGATGGAGACCACCATCAGCCCCATGTTCACCAGGGCGTTGGCCAGCCCGAACAGCGTGTCCCATACGAAGGGCAGCAGCATGAAGCCGGCGGCGGTGATGGGCAGGGCGATGCGGTAGGCGGTCGTGATGTCCGGGGGCTTGGACAGGATGAGCGCCGGTAGAAGCAGTATCCCCACGACGATGAGGCTTGCCAGTATGGATGTCTGCTGGAACGACTCAAGGGGCAGACGCCCCTGGGCGGAAATCTGCGACGTCAGCCCGCTCATGAAGCCGAACGCCGCCGTGCAGAGGACCGGTCGCCAGAGCAGCCGCGCCACGCGCTTGAGCGGCCCTCCCGCCCGGAAGGCCGCAGGCGGGGCCGCGGTCGCCGATGCCGACGGGGGCGCCGCGGCCGACAGGGCCGCAGGCGCAGACGGCGCGGGCGAGGCTGCGGGCGAGGCCACAGGCGGCGTCAGCGCCGACGGGTCCGCAGCCGCAGCCGCCGCAGGCGCAGACGATGCGGCTATCGAGGCGAACAGCGCCGCGCTGCCCATGACGGCGACGAGGGCGAGGGGCACCACCGCCTCCGTAGGCATGAGCATGAGGAGCAGGTACAGGAGAAGGCCGACAAGATAGCTGAAGATGACCCGTCGATACAGCTCCTTGGGGCTGAGTCCGCTGAACACCCGGGCCCAGGCAAGGCTGTAGAGGGCTATTCCCAGTCCCAGCGTGACGGCTGCGGCGACCAGGAGGCCGAACAGCGCGTCCGGCTGCAAGACGCGCAGGGCTTCGAGCAGGAATACGCAGACCAGCCCCGCGATGGCCAACAGGCAGGCGATGCCGATGAGCGCCTGCTGCGCCCGTCGGGCAAAGTGCTGCCACGTGCCGGCCCCTGCCACGAAGACGACAAGCTCCGCAGCCAGGACAAGGATGCCGAACAGGTCGATGTGCCCGGAGTCGGGCAGGGATGTTCGTGCGAACACGGTGGCGCTGTGCACGCAGGCAAACTCGCAGAGCAAAAGGAGCGCATAGCCCAAGGTCGTTCGACCGAGCATCCCCTTGTCCGCGTCTTTGAGGGAAACCATAGACACAGCCCGATCCTCGTCTTCTGGTACCGCGTGGGCATCGCCCGAATATCACCCGAAACGGGCGAGCCCTTCAAACGTTTCGCCATTAACAGATGGAGCCTTCCTCACATCCTGACTGTACGGTAGCGGTATCCGTTTGTCAACAAACGGAAGGGAAGTGCCGATTCGAAGCTGATGCAATGTTACTGTCCACACCCCCCTGTCATCCCGAGCCTGCCGAGGGATCTTCGGCCGCGCCAGCGGTCGACCGCAGGTCGAGAGGCCCCCTGACCTGCCGTTGGACACTGCGTGTCCAAGGATTCCTCGGCGGAGCTCGGAATGACAGTGGGGTGTGGACAGTAACGATGCAATCGGCGCCTCCTAAGGGAAGTGACACAGCGTTGGTATGGAAAGAAAGGATGAGGTCTTATGAACAGGAGCACGCACAGGAAGCTTGAGGCACAGGAGCTGTTCGAGGCAGGCGAGGCATCGCAGGCCGAGGCGTCGGACACAGGACAGGCGGAGGGCTTCTCTCGCCGCGTGTTCCTTGGCGGCGTGGGTGCGGCGGCTGCCGTGGCCGCAGCGGGACTTATCGGCTGCGCACCTGCGCCTGCACCTGCGGCCGATGCAGGCGCGGACGAGGATGCGGCGACAGGCGGCCAGGCCGATGCCGCTGCGGATGCCCCCGTCACGACCGGCCCCGCCGCGACCGGCGGCGCCCCGGGCTTCCTCACGCCCCCGCCCGTGCCCGCCGACATCGCCGAGGTCCTGGACTGCGACGTCCTCGTCGTCGGCGTGGGGCTTGCCGGGGTCGCCGCGCTGCGCGAGGCGGCGGAGGCCGGCAAGAAGGTCATCGGCGTGGAGAAGCAGGAGGCCTTCGGCGTAGTGAGCATGGCGGGCGACTTCGGCGTCGTCGGCTCGCAGATACAGAAGGATCTGGGCATCGAATGGGCGCCCAAGTCCGTCATCGTGAACCAGCTGCAGAAGGACATGACCTATCGGCCCAACCCCGTGCTGTTCAACTACTGGTACGACCACTCGGGCGAGGACTTCGACTGGCTCGTCGAGGGCGCCGAGTTCGAGGTGCTGCCTTCGACGGCCGCGAACAAGGCGACCGACCTGCCCAACTACATCCGCCCCAAGTGCTTCCCGCCCCTTGAGGGCTACGACTACCGCACGGAGTACTTCCCCTACTTCCACGGCACCATCACCACCAATCCCAACATGCAATGGGCCTGCGAGAACTCGCTGAAGGTCGCCCAGGGCCTAGGTGCCGAGGTGCTGTTCGGCACGTGGGGCGAGCAGCTGATAACGGACGGGAGCGGTGCGGTCACGGGTGCCTACGTGCATGACAAGGACGGCGTCTACCGGCAGATCAACGCCAAGAGCGTCGTGCTGGCGACGGGCGACTTCGGCAACAACGCCGAGATGCGCGACTATTACGTCCCCTGGGCCAACGAGTTCGTCTGCTTCTACACGCAGATGGACCCGCTCGGCGTTCCCTGCAACACGGGCGACGGACAGCTCATGGGCATCTGGGCCGGCGGCGAGATGGAGCTCGGCCCGCTGGCACCGATGACGCACCATATGGGCGGCGCACTGGGCGTCAACGCCTTCCTGCAGCTCAACCTCGAAGGCAAGCGCTTCATGAACGAGGACATCCCCGGGCAGAACATCGCCGACCAGCTCTCCCGCCAGCCTGGCAAGGGGTCGTGGCAGATATTCGATGCCAAATGGCCGGAGCAGCTGCTCAGCCAGCCGACCGGGCACGGTTACGTGAACTACTTCGTGCCCGACGACAAGATGGCCGAGTACGAGACTGTGCTTGCCGGTTTCGGTCTGGGCTACACCACGAACCAGATGGTCGAGGACGCGGTGACCTGCAAGGCAGACACCATCGAGGACCTTGCGGCGCAGATGAACCTGCCTGCCGACGTGGTCGCGGCGGAGATAGCACGCTACAACGAGCTTTGCGCACAGGGCAGCGACGATGACTTCGGCAAGGATCCCCGCCGCCTCTATCCCGTCGCCGAGGCGCCGTTCTACGCCTGCGAGTTCGGCAGTGCGGGCATGCTGGTCGTCATGGGCGGCCTGACGACCGACCTCGACCTGCGCGTGCTCGACGCGACAGGGAAGCCGGTGCCTGGGCTGTTCGCCACGGGCAACAACATGGGCGGGCGCTTCCTCGTGGAGTACCCCGTGACGGTCGCCGGCGTCAGCCTGGGAACCGCGCTCAGCTTCGGGCGCCTTGCCGGGAGGAACGCCGCCGCCTAGGTCCCGCCCTCGTGACGCGCGGCGGCAGGCGCGGGACGTCGGGGACGCCGTCCCCCATGAAGGGGCCCTGCACGGACACCCCACCTACGGGAAAGGAGCGCAGGTGGGGTGTTTTTTCTGCCTTTCGCCCCCCTTACGCCCACAAAACCTATAAAAGATTCGTGAAATCGCCATAAAACCGAAAACAGGGTGAGGTTTGCGACGCGTGCGCTTGGTATAACGGTAGAGGAGTAAAAAAGAGCCGGAAACAAGTACCCGAGCCGATGTACCTACGCAACTTGACATATCGCGACGCCCTTCCTTTGTCCCCGTCTCGGATGTGGCGTGCTCCCGACAAGACGAGTGCCGTGCCTTCAGCACCACTCCCCTCACCAGGCACCTATCCTGTGCCATTGCTTCAGCCCCACTCCCTTCACGCGGCACTCGTCTATCCTTTCAAACCACATAATCCCCCATACCGTAACCACCGTCCCGCCGGGCCCTGTGCCGCCATGCGAGGCCGTTTGCGCAAAGCTGTCTGTCTTGTGCTATAATTCCTTCCACTGTGGGTATGGGGAGAAAGCGAAGAGCATGGCTGGGCACAAGGGGGAGTCTAGGCCGTCTATACCGTTGACAGGCCTCGAGGATCAGAACATCCTGCGCAGGGTGCGGCTGGATGACCTGCTCGACCGCGCCCTTCTCCGCCCGCTCACCTCTGTCGTCGCAGGCCCCGGATACGGGAAGTCGACCGCGCTGTACTCGTACCTGCGGGCGAAGGGCATCCGCACCGTCTGGGTGCAGCTCTCAAGCCAAGACAACATGGCGTCCCACTTCTGGGAGACCTTCCAGTGCGCGATTGCGCCGTTGAACCACGATCTGGCGAAGTCGATGCTCGCCATGGGCTTCCCCGCCTCCGAGGAGATGCAGGCCAACCTGGCAAGGATGCTCCGCAACGAGTTCAAACCGCGCTATCGCTATGTGGTCGTCTTCGACGACCTGCACCTCCTCAAGGACGGCCCGGTCCTCGAACTTATCTCCCATTTCGTCGAGTCGCTCTCCCCGGGCATATCCGCCGTCACCTTGTCGCGCTTCGACAACCTCCCCAACACGTATGAGATGGTGCGCAAGAAGCTGCTCTCACGCATCGACGAGGGCGAGTTCGCGTTCACCAAAAGCGAGATACAGGAGTATTTCGAGTTGATGGGCGTCGCGTCCTGCGCCGACCTTGCGAGCGACATCTACCACGATACGGAGGGCATGCCCTTTGCGGTCTCCCTTGCGGCCCATCTGCTTGAACGCAGCCCGAAGGACAGCGCCTACCTCCGTCTCGCGCTCAGGGGGAACATCAACCGGCTCATCGACGAGCAGGTCTTCTCCGTCGTCTCCGAGGACCTTCAGAAGTTCCTCGTCATGCTCTCGCTCGTCAGGCATCTGTCCCCTGAGATGATAGCCGAGCTGAAGGGCGGGCAGGAGGCGATGGACGAGCTGATGCTCACTGGTTCGCTCATACGGTACGACCACTATATGCACGTGTACCATCTTCATCACCTGCTGTTGCAGTACCTGGAGGACAAGAGGGACCTGCTCACGGAGCAGGAGCGCCAGGAGGTCCACCAAAAGGCCGCGTGCTGGTGCGAGAGGAACGGCTACCGCATCGATGCCATCTCGTATTACCAGATGCTGGGGGACTACGACGCCATCATCCGGGTCGCCTACACCTATCCGCTGGTCATGCCCTTCGATGTGGCCGAGGTGCTGCTCGAGATATTCAAGCAGGCGCCCGACGAGTTCTTCGAAGGCAACCCGGGCGCACGCGCGCTCCATCCCCGGCTCATCATGACCTTGGGCAGGGTCGAGGAGGCCATCGACCTGATCCACGAGTACCTGACGCTGCTTGAGGGTCGCCCGTTGGACGCAGGCACCTGTCGCACCCTGATGGGGCTGCACAATACGCTCGGCTTTGCCAAGATGGCCATCTGCCCCGAGACGCATGACTACGATTTCGCCCGGCATTTCAAGGATGCGCTCGTGTACTTCGATCGGGCGTCACGGCCCCCTGTCGGAGGGCGGATGCTGTACAACATCGGGCCCTTCGCCCTGCTGGTGGGACGCGGCAGGAAGGGCGAGCCGGAGGCCTGCATCGAGGCGGTGCGGCAGGCGACGGCGTGCACGGCAATCACCTTCAGGGGCTGCATGGTCGGCCTGGACGGCCTGATGAGCGCCGAGTATGCGTACTTCCGTGGCCTGAGCACCGAGGCAGAGAACCATGCGCTGCACTGTATCGGCGACGCCCAGGCCTACGACCAGTACGAGATCGTGGGCAGGGCCCTGTACCTGCTTTTGCGCATCTATCTCCAGACAGGCAAGTACGAGCAAGCCATGGACGTGCTCTCGCAGTTCGAAGAGCTGATAAGGCAACCCACGTTCGCGAACCGCTACCTGCTGCACGACATCGCCACCAGCTGGTTCTTTGCGATGATCGGGGAGGTGGGCCAGGTGGAGAACTGGCTCAAGAGCGACCTGTGGTCATCGGGGCTGAACCAGCTCATCGGCGGCGTGGAGGACTTCGCCAAGCTCAGATACTACCTTGCGATAAAGGACTACGAGACCCTGCTCGCCTTCGCCGAGAACCGCAGCACGCATTTCGGCATCATGCGCTTCTATGTCGGACAGGTGGGGCTTACCGTGACCAAGGCCATCGCCCATCTGCGCCTGGGGAACCGTGCCGAGGCCTTCGCCCATCTGAAGGAGGCCTACGACCGGGCGCGCCCCTGCGACCTCGTCATGCCGTTCGTCGAGTTCGGCAACAACATGCGCGGCCTTGCCACCGCCGCGCTCAAGGACTCCGCGCCCGGGTTGCCGACCGCATGGCTCACGACCATCCGCAGCAAGGCGACGACCTATGCAAAGCGCGTCGCCTTCGTCCGCTCCCGCTACCTTGAGGGACGCGACCCCGATGCGAGCATCCAGCTCACGAACAAGGAGGTCGAGGTGCTCCGCGACCTCTCGCAGGGCCTCTCGCGGGCGGAGATATCGCTTGCGCACGG
Organism: Coriobacteriales bacterium; assembly: GCA_031263105.1. Taxonomy (GTDB): domain Bacteria; phylum Actinomycetota; class Coriobacteriia; order Coriobacteriales; family UBA8131; genus JAISGJ01. The sequence continues at coordinate 87 of JAISGJ010000022.1, read as the reverse complement.
GATATCCATCAACACCGTCAAGACGATGCTGCAGATGATCTACGACAAGCTGGGCGCAGAAAGCGCCATGGACGCCATCCGCATCGC
>JAISGJ010000008.1 GCA_031263105.1 Coriobacteriales bacterium | reverse complement strand
TGTAATCACCGCCGGCGACGCTCCGGCCCGCCGGCCGCGACGCCCTTGGGTCGCTGTTGGACACCACGCGTTCACGTATTCCGCGGCTGCGGCGCTGCCTCGGGCCGCGCCTCCGCTCGGAATGGCAGTGGGATGCCGATGGGGGGTGCAAACGGCAACGCAAAAGGGGGGCGGGGCGGAGGTGGAGGCGCAGGCACGAGGGGCACTCACCCGGCATCGTAGCGACGTGTGGCGACGCCGGACTCCGCGAGCATCTCCTCGGTCAGCCGGTCGGGGTAGGAATGCTCGAAGACGATCTCGGAGATGCCCGCGTTTATGAGCATCTTCGCACAGATGATGCAGGGCTGGGTCGTGCAGTACACCGTGGCCCCGTCTATGCAGATGCCGTGCTTGGCCGCCTGGATGACGGCGTTCTGCTCGGCATGGAGGCCTCGGCACAGCTCGTGCTGCTGGCCGCTCGGTATGTCCATCTGTTCGCGCAGGCAGCCCCGGTCGAGGCAGTGCTCTATGCCCTGGGGCACGCCGTTGTAGCCCGTGGAGAGGATGCGCTTCTCCTTGACGAGCACCGCCCCCACGGCGCGCCGCCGACAGGTCGTGCGCCTCGCGACCTGGTTCGCGATGTCCATGAAGTAGGTGTCCCAGCTGGGACGCGTGTCCATGCCCGCTCACTTCGTCCCGAAGATGCGGTCGCCGGCGTCGCCGAGGCCGGGGACGATGTAGGCCCGCTCGTCAAGGCGCTCGTCGATGGCGCAGGTGTAGATGTTGACGTTGGGGTCGGTGTTGACGACGGTCTGGATGCCCTCGGGGGCCGCGATGATGACGAGCAGGCGTATCTGGTCCGAGGCGACGCCCCGCTGCTTGAGTGCCTCGATCGCCGCAGAGGCCGAGCCGCCGGTCGCGAGCATGGGGTCGACGATGAGCACCTCGCGCGCACCGATGTCCTCGGGCAGCTTGCAGTAGTACTCGACCGGCAGGTGGGTCTCGGGGTCGCGGTACAGCCCGAGATGGCCGACGCGCGCGGCCGGGATGAGCTCGAGGATGCCCTCGACCATGCCCAGCCCCGCCCTGAGTATCGGCACGATGGCGACCTTGCGGCCCCTGAGGGTGTAGGCGACCGTCTCGCAGATGGGGGTCTCGACCTGTATCGGCTCGAGCTGGAAGTGCCGCGTCGCCTCGTAGCCCTCGAAGATCGCCAGCTCCTTGATGAGCTCGCGGAACTGCTTGGGGCCGGTCTCCTTGTTGCGGAGTATGGTGAGCTTGTGCTGCACCATCGGATGGTCGATGACCGTCACGAACCTCGTCGAGTAACCGGGTATCGCCACATTGTTGTCTGCCATAGGTTTCCTTTCCCACCGTCCGCCCTGCAAGAGGTCGCTTCCAGGTCAAAGCCCCGGGTAGAGCGGATGGGCCGCCAGCAGGTCGGCGACCCTGTTCTTTATCTTCGTCAGGGCGACCTTGTCCCCCTGCTCGAATATCACCCGTGCGATGAGCCGCCCTATCTCGCGCGCCTCGTCCGCGTCGAAGCCGCGCGTCGTCATCGCGGCGCTGCCGACGCGGATGCCGCTTGCCACGAACGGGGAGCGGGTCTCGTTGGGGATGGAGTTCTTGTTCGCGGTTATCCCCACCTCCTCGAGCATTCCCTCGGCGTCCTTGCCGGTCACGTCCGCCGCGCTGAGGTCGACGAGCGCGAGGTGGTTGTCCGTCCCGCCCGTGACGAGGCGCAGGCCGCCCTCGACCATTCCCTCCCCCATCGCCCTCATGTTCGTGACGACCTGATGGGCGTAGGTGGCAAACGCGGGCTCCAGGGCCTCGCCGAAGGCGACCGCCTTGCCTGCGATGACGTGTTGGAGCGGCCCCCCCTGCGAACCGGGGAAGATGGCCTTGTCGATACGGGCCGCCAACGCCTCGTCGTTCGTGAGGATGAAGCCGCCCCGGGGCCCGCGCAGCGTCTTGTGCGAGGTCGAGGTGACGACGTCGGCGAAGGGCACGGGGCTGGGGTGCGCCCCGCCGGCGACGAGCCCCGCGATATGGGCGATGTCCACCATGAGGGCGGCGCCCACCTCCTTGGCGATCTGGGAGAAGCGCTCGAAGTCGATGATGCGGGGGTACGCGCTCGCCCCGGCGATTATCATCCTGGGGCGGCACTCGCGCGCGATGCGCGCGACCTCGTCCATGTCGATGCGCTCGGTCTCGGGGTCCACGCCGTAGCTGTCCATATGGTAGATGAGCCCGCTGAAGTTGACGGGCGAGCCGTGCGTGAGGTGCCCGCCGTGCGCGAGGCTCATGCCGAGCACGGTCTCGCCCGGCTTCACGAGCGCGAGGTAGGCGGCGAGGTTGGCGCTCACCCCGCTGTGGGGCTGCACGTTGGCGAAGCGCGCGCCGAAGAGCCTGCACGCGCGCTCGATGGCAAGCGACTCCCCCTCGTCGACGACATGGCAGCCCCCGTAGTAGCGCTTGCCGGGGTAGCCCTCCGCGTACTTGTTGGTCAGCACGCTGCCGACCGCCTCCAGCACCGCCATCGAGGTGAAGTTCTCCGAGGCGATGAGCTCGATCTGGGTGCGCTGCCGCTCAAGCTCGTCGCCTATGACGGCGGCGACGGCAGGGTCCTGCGCTGAGAGGTGCTCAAATGTCATCGACGGCCTTTCTCGGAGGTATGCGGGTCTGACAGAGCGGGTCGAACCCAGTATAGTACATCGCGTCACATCCCTGCATCATATCGCCTTCCCGCTGCCGGCGCCGCCCTCCGCAACGGTCACCGTTCGCCCCCCCCCCCCCCCCCCCCACCGCCGCCCCGGCCCCCACTGCCGCCCCG
>JAISGJ010000122.1 GCA_031263105.1 Coriobacteriales bacterium | reverse complement strand
CCCCCCCCCCCCCCCCCCCCCCCCCCCCCCCCCCACCAGATGGGCCGCCGCCCCAGCCTGCGCAACATCAACTGTCTCAAGCCCAGCGCCACCGGCCAGAGCAAGCAGCGCATCACCCGCTGGGCCTACATCTCCTGGCGCCCACCGGGCTGAGCGGGCGTGTCGGAAGGACAGCGCAAGGCATCGAGCTCTTCGGGGGCAAGGGGGCGCCATGAGGACGGGGGGAGGGCGCCGAGCTCAAGGGGGCCGAAGGCCTCACGCTCAAGAGCGAGGACCGGATGGCCGATGTGGGCGAACATGCGCTTGACCTGGCGTTTGCGCCCCTCGGTGATGCTGCACCACGCCGTCGTCTGGAAGGGGGAGAAGGCCGGATCCCCGTCCAGGCGGTGCTGCTCGCGCGGCCCGAGGCGCTTCTCCGTGACCGCGCCGACCTCGACGGTCGCGGGGCTGGTGGGGCCGTCGCAGAGCAGGACGCCCTCGCGCAGGAAGTCGGCCTCGCGCTCGGTGAGGACGCCGTCGACGAGCGCGCGGTAGCGCTTTGCGACCTTGTGGCGGGGATGCAGCAGCGTATGGGCGAGGTCGCCGTCGGTCATGAAGAGGAGCAGGCCGGTCGTGTCGTAGTCGAGCCGCCCCACGGGGAAGAGCCCCGGGCACTCCCGGTGGGGGACGAGCTCCTTGACGGTCGGGCGCCCCTGGGGGTCGTCCATGGTGGTGAGGTAGCCCGCAGGCTTGTTGAGCATGAGGTAGGTGCCCTCGTCCGTAAGGTGCACGGGGGCGCCGTCGACGCAGACCTCGTCGAGGCCCGGCGTGACCTTGCTGCCGAGCTCGGTGACGACCGTCCCGTTGACCGTGACGCGTCCTGCCGTCATAAGGTCCTCGGAGCCACGCCGCGAGGCCGCACCTGCGCGCGCAAGGAACTTCTGGAGGCGCAGCGGGCGGGCGGGGTCTGCGGGAGGAAGGGAGGCGCCGGCGGGCGGGCGGGCGGCGTCAGTCGATGAACTCAAGGTCCTCTTTCGAGTCGTCGAGCGGGTCGTCGGCCCTGTCGTCGGACGACCCGCCGACCCCGTCGGCCTCGACGTCCCCTTCCTCCCACCCGTCGTCTGTGTCCGCTCTGCCGCCCCTGCCCCCCGCAGCGTCCTCGTCCTCCCCGTCGTCTGCGGCCGAGGGGGACGCCCCTGTCGAGAGGCGGGCGCGGATATAGTCGCGGCTCTCCTCGTCGGGGGCGAAGTCCTCCAGCGGCGGAAGGTCCTTGAGGCCCTTGAGCCCGAACTTCTCCAGAAAGGTACGGGTCGTCGCGTAGAGGATGGCGTTGCCGGGGCCGGAGTCACGGCCCGCCTCGCGCACGAGGCCCTTCTCGACGAGCGAGGAGATGACGGCGTCCGAGTTCACGCCTCGGATGCCGTTGACGCCGGCGCGGGTCGTCGGCTGGTGGTAGGCGATGACGGCAAGCGCCTCGAGGGCCGCCTGCGACAGGGAGCGCGTGTCCCAGGAGACGACGTAGCGCTCGATGAGGTCGTGGTAGGCGGGGTGGCTGTAGAGCCGCCAGCCTCCGGCGACCTCGCGCAGCTGGATGCCGCGCTCCTCCTCCTCGAAGAGCGTGGCGAGCGAGGTGAGCGCGATATCGACCTCGGTGGGGGCCCTGTCGAGAATCTTTGCGAGGGTCGCTGCGCTCACGGGCTCGTCGGAGACGAAGAGAAGGGCCTCGACGGCGCCTTTGAGCGAATAGTCCCCGGTGTTCTCGTAGGTGTCAGGCATCGGCCTCTCCGTCCTGTTCCAGCGCCTGGATGAACTCCTCCAGCGCATCGTCCGGGCCCTGCTCCCCCTGCTCCCCGCCGGTCGCAGGCGTCCACTGGTCAGGGTCGCGGTAGTGGATGACGATCTCGCCGTACTGCTGCTGCTGCTCGAGGTCGACCGCCCCGCGATGGTAGAGCTCGAGCAGGGCGAGGAAGTTCACGACGACGAGAACCGCATCGGCAGCGTCGCCCGTCCCCGCGCCGGACGTCCCCTCGGCACCGACGGTGCCGGCGGCATCGTCGAGCAGGCTGCTGAAGGTGAGGCTCCGCCTTCGTTCGAGGCACCTGAGCAGCACGTCGATGCGCTCCTCGACCGGCAGGGGCCTCGCGGCGATATGCTCGGCCTCCAACAGGAACACCTCTCGGCGTGCCGCCAGGTCGGCGCAGATGACGGCGAGGCTGTGAAGGGTGACCCCTTCGAGGTAGTCGGGCAGAAGGCCGACGAAGGGGCTTTCGAGCCCTGCCTGGCGCGCATACGTGCGGCCCTCCGCCTCGAGGCGCGCGTTGAGGGAAGCGGCGACGTTCTTGAACTGCTTGTAGGCGACAAGCCGCGCGATGAGGATGTCGCGGGCCTCCGCCGGGGAGAGCTCGTCGAGCTCCTCGCCGAGCACGGCCGTCTCGTCGGGCAGCAGGGAGGCCGCCTTGAGGGCGAGCAGGGTGGCTGCGACCACGAGGAAGTCGCTTGCGACGTCCATGTCCAGCTCGCGCATCACGCCGACGTGGGCGAGGTACTGGTCGGCGACCTCGGTCACCGAGATGGCGCCGATGTCGATCTTCTGCTCGCTGACCAAGGCCAGCAGCAGGTCGAAGGGCCCCTCGAACGACTCTATCCTCACACGGTACGACACGGTCTGCTTCCCCTACCCGAAGTAGTCTATCCTCATGGCGGCCCGCACCTCGCGCAGGGTGGCGGCGGCCACCTCGTTGGCGCGGTCGGTGCCCTCGCGCAGCATCGTAAGCACGGCGGCCTTGTCCTTCGCGAACTCGGCGCGCCGCTCGCGGATGGGCGCGAGCTCGACGTCGAGCACCTCGAACAGGTGCTCCTTCACCTTCACGTCCCCCAGGCCCCCGCGCCGGTAGTGCTCCTTGAGCCCGTCCACCTGGGCGGCGTCCGTGTCGAACACGTCCAAGTACGTGAACACGGTGTTGCCCTCCACGCTGCCGGGGTCGCTCACGCGCAGATGCCCCGGGTCCGTGTACATCTGCCGCACCTTCGCCCACAGCGTGTCCCTGTCGTCGGCGAGGTAGATGCCGTTGCCGAGCGACTTGCTCATCTTCGTGTCGTTGCCCGTGATGCCCGGCAGCCGCTGTGACTTCTCGTCGGCGGGGATGAGCGCCTCCGGCTCGACGAGCACCTCGCCATAGATGCCGTTGAAGGAGCGGACGACCTCGCGGGTCTGCTCGATCATCGGCAGCTGGTCGATGCCGACGGGGACGACGTTCGCCTTGCAGAAGGTGATGTCCGCCGCCTGGCTCACGGGATAGCACACGAAGCCGGCGGGCACGCCGCCCTTGAAGGCCTTCTGCGCGATCTCGGCCTTGACCGTGGGGTTGCGCTCGAGCCGGGCGAGCGTCACGAGGTTGAGGTAGTAGACGGTCAGCTCCGACAGCGCCGGCATGAGCGACTGGATCGAGACGGTGGTGCGCGCAGGGTCGATTCCCACCGCAAGGTAGTCGAGCGCCACCTCGTAGACGTTGTCGCGCACGTGCTGCGGCGCCTCGAAGTTGTCGGTGAGCGCCTGCACGTCGGCGATGAGGACGAAGCACTCGTACTCCCCCGAGTCCTGGAGCTGCACGCGGTTCTTGAGCGAACCGACGTAGTGCCCCAGATGCAGTTGGCCGGAAGGCCTGTCTCCGGTCAAAAGGACGTTTCCCATCAGAGCATCCGTCTCCTTGTCGCTTTCTCTTGGGAGACAATGCGCAGCCGTTGCACGCCGCCTCCCTTGTCCACATGGAATTCTATCAGAAGGGCAGCAGCAGGCGGGCGAGGTTGCCGGCCGTGAGGTCGAGGTAGATGCCGAGGGGGTTGAAGCCGATGACCATCGGCAGCACGATGACCACGATCATGAGGATGGGCAGCGCATAGCGCTGTATCTGGTACCACGTGGGGAGCGCCTTGTGCGGAAGCAGGGGCATGATGACGCTCGACCCGTCGAGCGGCGGGATGGGGATGAGGTTGAAGAACATGAGGTAGAGGTTGATGAGGACGAAGTAGTACAGGGCCGTGAACACCCAGCCCGAGGCCTCGGACGTAGGGGAGAGCAGAGGGACGACGGCGAAGCACACCGCAGCGCCGACGAGGGCCATGAGCAGGTTCGCAGCAGGTCCGGCAAGGCCCGTGAGCACCTCCCCCACCTTGATGTTCTTGAAGTAACGGGGGTTGTAGGGCACCGGCTTGGCGTAGCCGAACACCGGCAGCCCGGAGACCGCCAATATGACCGGCAGGATCACGGTGCCGAAGGGGTCGATGTGCTTGAGGGGATTCAAGGTGATGCGCCCCCGCGCCTTCGCGGTAGGGTCCCCGAGCCGATGCGCCACGAAGCCGTGCGCGGCCTCATGGATGACGATGGCCGGCACGAAGCAGACGAGGCTGATGGCGGCGAAGATGAGGCTTTGGATGTCCACGGTGCCCTTTCGACGTGAGGGGTTCCTGTACGACGGCACCGCATACGATGCCTCCACCTACTATACCCCAAGAAGCCGACAGCCGTGACTGGGGTATACTGAGGAGGCTACTGTCCGCGCCCCACGTTACTGTTCACACCCCACTGTCATTCCGAGCTCCGCCGAGGAATCTTTGGACACGCAGTGTCCAACGGCAGGTCAGGGGCCTCTCGACCTGCGGTCGACCGCTGGCACGGTCGAAGATCCCTCGGCAGGCTCGGGATGACAGTGGGGTGTGAACAGTAACCGCCCCACAGTCATTCCGAGCCTGCCGAGGAATCCTTGGGTTCGAGCGCCCGGAAAACGCACCGCGTTTTCAGCGAGGACGGCGCGACAGCCCAGTGGGCTGGGAAACAGCGCGGTGCGCTGTTTCCGGGCGAAGCTGCGTTGGGAAACAGCCCAGTGGGCTGTTTCCGGGCGAAGCTGCGAAGCAGCGTATGAGCCCCTGAGCGGGTGAGCCCATGGAACCGACAGGCCCACGGAACGCACCAGCGCTCAAGCGGGCCAGTTGGACACTGCGTGTCCAAGGATTCTCACGCGGAGTTTATCCTGAGCGCAGCGTGAGGACCTTCCTTGCGGGCGCTTCGCTCACAATGACAGTGGGGTGCGAGCGGTAACTGAGAGAGCGCGTCATCGCTGGGCCCTGCCGCGCCGAAGAAGGGAACGTTGCCCAGACGCCCGCAGGGCGTAACGTCTGTTCGTCAAGGGAGCTCACCATGGATACCGGAAACCGTTCGAAGCTGCTTGCGCGTGCGGGGATGATAGCCGCCGCCTATGCGGCGCTGACCGTGCTCTGCCTCACCCTGCTCCAAGGGCTTGCATGGGGGCCGGTGCAGCTGAGGCTCTCCGAGGCGCTGTGCGTGCTCGCCGTCCTGACGCCTGCTGCGGTGCCGGGGCTTGCCATCGGCTGCATCGTCGCCAACCTCGTCGGCATCGCCGTGACCGGCTCCGGTGCGCTCGGCCTGCTCGACGTGGTGCTCGGCTCGCTGGCGACGTTGCTGGGGGCGCTCTGGATGCGGCGCTTCCGCCGCCGCCCCGCCGTGGCGCTCCTCGGGCCCGTGCTGGCCAACGCCCTGATCGTGCCCGCCTATCTCCCCGTGATACTGGCCGCGTTCGGCTTCTACACCGTCCCCTTCACGAGCATCGACCTCGCGGGCTCGTACCCCCTCATGTACCTCTTCGGCTTCGTGGCGATAGCCGCAGGCGAGGCCCTGGTCGTCTACGGCCTCGGCCTGCCGCTGCTGCGCGCGCTGCGCGCGACGAGGCTGTTCGGGCAGGAGGGAGAGGGGTGACAAGGGAACCGTCCCCCTTGTCCCCCTGTCCCCCTTGTCACACACGCCGCCGCGCCGCCGTGCGCTGGCTCAGGGCAGCAGCAGCTCGGCTATCTGGACCGCGTTGAGGGCGGCGCCCTTGCGCAGCTGGTCGGCGACGCACCAGAAGCTCAGGCCGAAGGCGACCGAAGGGTCCTTGCGCAGACGGCCGACGTAGGTGGCGTCCGTCCCGGCCAGCAGGCCGGGCATGGGGTAGAGCTTGGCCGCAGGGTCGTCCACAAGGACGACGCCGGGCGCCGCCGCCAGCGCCGCACGCGCCTCCTCGACGCTGAGGGCTGCGGTCAGCTCCACGTTGACCATCTCCGCATGGCAGCGCAGCACGGGCACGCGCACGCAGTTGGCAGCGACCTCGATGCCTGCCGTCCCCATGATCTTCTTCGTCTCGACGACCATCTTCCATTCCTCCTTGGTGGAGGCGTCGTCGAGGAACACGTCGATGTGCGGGATGCAATTGAAGGCTATCTGGTGCGCGAAGTGCGCGACCACAAGCGGCTTGCCGTCGAGGAACTGCCGGGTCTGCCCATACAGCTCGTCCATCCCGCCCGCGCCCGCACCGCTGGCCGCCTGATAGGTCGAGACCACGACGCGCTTGAGGGGAACGGCCCGATGGAGCGGGGCGAGGGCGACCACCATCTGGATCGTGGAGCAGTTGGGGTTGGCGATGACGCCGCTGTGCGCACGGGCCGCATCGGGGTTCACCTCGGGCACGACCAGCGGCACGCCCTCCTCCATACGGAAGGCCGACGAGTTGTCGACCATCACGGCACCTGCGCCGACGACGGCCTCGCGCATCGCCTCGGAGACCGAGCCGCCTGCCGCGAACAGCGCGAGATCCACCCCTTCGAAGGAGGCGGCCGTCATCTCCTCGACCACAAGCTCCCCTCCCTTGAAGGGCAGGGTGCTGCCCGCGCTCCGTGCGCTCGCCAGCAACCTGACCTCCCGGGCCGGGAAGCCGCGCTGTTCGAGCACCAGCAGCATCTCCCGCCCGACGGCGCCCGTCGCCCCTGCGACGGCGACAACAGGACGTGCGGGCATCGGCTTCGACCAACTCATAGGGTTCCTCCTCGTCTCCTTCTTTCGTCTCCGGCAGGCAGCGCCAGAACCGGATGCCCGATTGTACCATGGAGCCGACACACCCTGTCAGCGTTCTGGTAAACTGGCGGGAGCAGCTGGCAGGATGTGTTACAGGCCGCTCCCCCCTACTGTCATTCCGAGGGCAGGGGCGCAAGCCCCGGAACCGAGGAATCTTTGAGCGCCTGAGTGCTCAGCCGGGCCGGTTGGCCGCTTCGCAGCCAAAGGTTCCTCACGCTCGGGCTTCGCCCTCGGTTCGGAATGACAG
>JAISGJ010000107.1 GCA_031263105.1 Coriobacteriales bacterium | reverse complement strand
CCAGCTCTGCCCGTGAACGCAACGCCATTACCGCAAGTAGTGGCGTTGCGCCCCCGAACAGACCTGGGGCAGATCAGGCGCAATCTGGCGCACAAGCAATTAATCGGCACTTCCCTAGGCCGGGTCATAGAACAGAGGGGAATGGAATACCGTGGCGTATCAGATTGTCGATATGAAATGTCCGAATTGTGGGGCGCAGGTGGATACCGGGCAAAACATCTGTACCTATTGTAAGAATCCGGTTGTCATTTCGACCTTCAACAGCGTGTATGCCATGCCTCTTCCGATGGTCAGCAAATACGCATCGGTGTACCGCAACGAACTGGCATCTAATCCCGACAACTCGGAACTGGGGTACTCCGTTGCGTTCTGCTATTTGAAGCTCAAGCTCTACGACAAGGCGAACGAGGCATTCAAAAAGGCGTTGGAGGAGAATTTCGACAACTCAGAAGCCTTTTTCTACGCGGCGGTAAGCCTTCTTGGTGGGAAAAAGCCGTTCCTGATGCTGCGTCCCGTGATTGACGAGATTGAATCGTACCTCAATGCTGCGAACATGATTGAGCCAAAGGGTATCTACTGGTATCTCCTTGCGTACATCAAACAAGACTATTTTGCGCGAAAGAAATTCAATACCTCACCGACCTACGAGGAGGCGTTGAGCCAGGCACAGGCGCTGGGCCTTTCAGACTTTGATGTCAATCAACTTTGGGAAATCCTTAGTGTGCCTAGGCCATCTGAATTGTAGCCGGAGATTCGTTCCCTTATCCGGTCTTTCGCTTTTGCCTTTTGCTCCTAAACGTATATGCCGTCGCTGGCATCTGCCTGCTTTGTAAGGGAGGCGACGCCCTCCACGAAGCCAATGATTTCCGACGCGAAGATCCAGCAGAGCAAGGTGCAGACGATTCCCAGCCCTGTTTTCTTGCTATGAACCTGTGTGTCGATAGCGTCAAGGAATATAGATTCGTAGTTCCGCTGTCAGCGTATGGGGAAATGCCCAAGACGGAACCGCTGCCCCAGTCCCAAAAGGTGTAGGTTTTGAGAGTGGTCCGCAGCGGCCCCTGCTGCCCCCTGTCGGCAGGGTTCGCGAAACTGCGCTTTTTTTGCAGATTCACGTGCACGCCCTGTCTAGGTGCTGATATACTATGCGGAGGTTTTAGGCGGGGAATTTAGGAGCGGACGGACGGACCACTCTCAAAACCTACACCTTTTGGGACTGGGAAAGGAGTGATGGGGAATGAAGCGAGACAAAGACAGAGACAGAGAGAAGACAAAGGCAGTCGCCATCAGGGGGATCAAGCTTTTGGCTTTGGCGGGGAGCCTGACACTGTTGGTTGCGTTGACGGCATGTTCCTCATCATCCGGCGGCAACATATTCGCGGTAATCATCAGTGCCATTATGAGCCTGATAGGGCTGTTGATCGGACTGGCCGTCCTCTTCTTTATTGGACGATTCGCTCTGAGCAAGTTCGGTGGCGGCAGCAAAATGGTCGGTGGCTTTAACCTCCGTGGCCGCACGCAGGCCGAGAAGGATGTCATCAAGTACTTTGTGTACGGTCGAGGATGCCTGCAGAATCTCTTCCGCATAAGCGATGCGCGCTTCGACAGCATTCTCAAGGAGCGTGTCGGGCAGTACAACATCTTTCAGATGGCATTGAGCAAGTTGGGGCTGGACGTAGACCAGGTGTCCGAAATCAACCCGGTATTCACAGACGGCTGGGCGCTGGATAGCGTTCTCTTTAAAATTGGAGACGACTTCGTCTTCCGAACCTCCCATTATCAGATGTCCTGTCTGCTTTTCAGCTCCGATCAGGTCTATCTCTATAGTCTGACCTTCAGTCTGTTGGACAAGGATATCAAGGAACATACCGAGGAGTACTTCTACCGTGACGTTACAAGCGTTACCACTAACTACAATGTCGAGAACCTTCAGCATACGACTGGTTGTCTCGGTATGGATATCCGCTGGATCGAGTTTCCCCGTTACAGCTTTATGCTCGCTGTTCCCGGCGATAGCTTCGTCTGCGTCATGCGACCTGAGAACGAGTCTCAGATTCAGGCGATGACTGCGAAACTCAGAGAAAAGAAGCAGCTGGCCTAATGTGAGATTGTTCGGTTTTGCAGACCGTCTTGTGTCAAACGGCAAGGGTCGATGATGAACAAGATTCCAGCGGCGGACGCTGTGCGCCATAACAGGGACTGGGAGCCTCCCAGCACCCCTGTCAAAGGCGCTCCGCCCCTGCACAGGATAACTCGTCCGCGCTTCTCGCTGATTGCCTGCCTGTTCGATTTTTTCTTGCCGCCCGTTTTGCTTGCAGTCGTCCTTCCCATGGTGGGGGTCGAGTTCTATCTCGATGCCGCCCAGGTCATGTTGCTCTTTTCTGTTTTGCTCGTCGCTTATGTGGCGCTGCGTCTCAGACGACTTGTCATCTGGGGCATTCTCATCTACCAGCGTTTTGCGCCGAGGCATGTGCGCAGGGCCTGTGTGTTCGAACCTAGCTGCTCGGAGTACATGCTACGTTCCCTCGAACGCTACGGTCTTTTGCCGGGCATCGTCAAAGGCGTGGGGAGACTTATGAGATGTCATGAACCCAACGGTGGGGTCGATGAGCCATGAAGCTGGAGCGCCCTTACGTCTCGACTGCCCTGCTGCAGGGCAATGAGTCGGTTTGGCTCGCGGCCGTTGAGGTCATGTCTGTCCCGCATGTTTCGATTCTGGGAAACTGCGGTAGGGTCGGCACCGACTGGCTTCTTGAATACAAGGCAGACATGGCGCGGTTCCTTGCGGAGATACATCAGCAGTGCCGTATCTCCTATCGCCTCGACGGCTTGTTGCGCGAGGTGGCGCTTGAGTTGCTATGGTGCGCTGAACCCGTGGAGAACCAGCCCTTTCAGGCGCGCATCAGGCTGTTCGTCATCGTGCGCTGCGTCGATGTCGATGAGACAAGAGCCACGCAGGCCTTGGGCAATCTGTTGGATATCTGTACGTTCACGCTCTCGTTGGAGCGCTACGGGTATCGCCTCTGTCCCCTTGACGACCTCATGCAGGCTGTGGGAAAGCTGGACGATTCCGCAGCCTACGTGCTCAAGAAAACCGAGCGGATCGAGAACCTGCAGAATCAGGCCATTCCCTATTGTTTTGCCTATAGCGATCTGCCGGTGACTGCCAACGACTTGGCGCGCATCGTCAATACACTCATAGAGCGACCGAACACGGCCCTTTCGCTGCAACTCATCCCCGCCCAGTTCACCGCTGCCGAACTGGATGCAATCGAGGCTACCTCCCAGAACCTCAACATTCTGGGCAGAGGGGTCGCAGACACTACGATAGGGAGCGTGAGCTTCACCATGGCCGCGCGTCTTGCCAAGACCTATCAATACTACGTGGACAACAGGAATGCCGCCCTCTATTCCTTCAACATCGTCGTCTATGGCTCGCGCGATGCTGCGCACACGATTGCCACACGCATGATAGGGCAACTCGATGTCACCAATGAGATGGGGCTTGTTCCTCTGACCTCTGGGGAAATTCAACTCAAGCGGAACCTCTTTCCTCTGCCTTGGGCGATGGATGAGGTCGTGCTCAACCTCGAGCGCAACATCAACCCGCGTGACGCGCAGCAGGGATTCTCGCCGTTCTATCGCCTCCCGACCATCGTGACAGCACGGGAGGCGTCCGAGTTCTTCCGACTGCCCTTGGGCAGCGACCGCCTTTCAGCCGGGCTCAATGTGAACGAATCGAGCAAGTCGAGCAAGACCTTCCGTGACGACCTGATTGATGCGAGCGAGCTCGAGGTCGGCGTACTCAAGTCCTCCGCAGTCGAGCACACTATAGGTTTTTCGAGGCACGACCTCACAAAGCACATGCTTATTACTGGAACTCCCGGTTCGGGCAAGACGACGTTTTCTGTGGGGCTGCTCGATCGGCTTTGGAAGCGGTACGGTATACCTTTCCTTGTCATCGAGCCGGCCAAGAACGAGTATCGGGCATTGATTCAGAGCATTCCTGAGCTTCAGGTGTTCACGCCGGGCAAGAGCTTTATCTCGCCTCTGGTGTTCAATCCTTTTCTGCCGCCGAAAAACGTGCGACTTGAGGCATACAAGTCCACACTCAAGACGGCATTCGAGGCCGGGGTCGCCATGACCACACCGCTGGACAAGATATTCGAAGAGAGCATCAGCAGATGCTACTCGAACTTTCGCTGGCTGAACAGCTATACGAGCGACGATGCGGGGGAGGTCTTTAACATCTCTGACTTCGTCAAGTGTTTCGAGGAGACCTTCGAGTCAATTGGCTACACGGGTGATGCAAGGAACATCGGGCGGGCCGGCGTCGTGAGGCTTGCCAGCCTCGTCAATCTCTTCGATAATTACTTTTCCCTGCCGATTGAGGATTTGCTCAGCAAACCGACGCTCATCGAACTCACCGCCATCGAGAATTCAGAGCAGAAGGCGCTCATCATAGCACTGCTCCTGCTCTCAATATTAGCTTATATAAATAGCAATTATATGGGTACGGGAGACTTGCGCAATGTCATACTGCTCGAGGAAGCGCATGTGCTGCTCGCATCTGAATCCAGCGCAGGGCAGAGTGCGGCCGATCCGAGTGCGGTCGCCAAAGCACTCGTGCGACGCATGTTGGCGGAGTTGCGCTCCTACGGTGTGAGCCTGATAATCGCGGATCAGTCGCCCCGTAAGGTCACCACTGACATCGTGGCGCTGACAGACATCAAGTTGGCCTTCCGGCTGGTGGAAGCAGAGGACAAACAGATCATTGCTGCCAGTACGAATATGGATGAGGCGCAGACTCGGCGTCTGGCCAAGTTGCGTCCCGGCGAGGCCTTCCTGTTCTTTGGCAAGCTGGAGGAGCCCGAGGAGGTGCTCACGCCCGACTATCGCCTTGAAAACGCCATTGACATCACTCTCTCCGACGAGGACATTCGCAGGCAGTCGACATACTGGACAGGCAAAGAGAGGGATCTGCGGCCGTATCCCCAGTGCAGGAGAACCCCTTATTGCACAGAAGGTTGCAGTCTGGCGCGGCGCGAGCTCGCGAGTGAGGTGGCCCGGAGGATCTTCACGAAGAACTTCAAGCTGGAGACCGACCAGTTGGACCCCTTGGTTCGGGTGTTGGGCAGGATCTCGGCGCTCGTGAAAGCGGAACTCAACGACGAGGCCTTTGGGCGGCCGCTCCTCTCATGCGTCAAAGTGCACCTTTTCCGTAAAGTCCGGTACGGAACCAAACTAAGGCTCCCTGAAGCGACAGTGAACAACTCATTGGCAAAGGAGTAGCGGACATGGATGAAAGCGGCGGCGACATAAGTATGGACACCGGCGGCGATGTCGGCGCGGATATCAGTGCGGATGTCGGCGGCGATGTCGACAGTGACTTCGGTGATGACGCAGGCGGGGATGACGTGGGGATTGCTGCCGGTGACGATGCCACGACCGACATTCCGGAGGATACGGGGGTCGATGAGGTGCCCGTAGATGCCGAGGATTCCGCTGATTCCGTACCCGAAGGTTTGACCGATATCCCCGAGGACATTCCCGAAGGAGGGGCGGAGGATCCCGAGGTTTCGGAAGAGGGCGTCCCAGACGAGTCGCAGGACATCCCTGAGGACGTGGCTCCCGTGTCGGAGGAAGCGTCTGAGACGCTTGAGACTCCGGAAGCGGAGGAGGTGCCCGAAGCTTCCGACGAGCCGGTCGAGATGGAGTCCGACGAGTCCTACGACGTGTCGCATGACGAGGCTTCCGCAGAGGGGGAAAACGTAAGGGTGGAGGATACGCAGCCAGAGGACACAGCCGATGTGGAAGATACTGGCATAACCCCACAGGATATTCAGGACGAGTATGCGGCGATCCAACAGGAAGCAGAACAGGATGCTGCAGAGCTCGACGACAGGTTCACCGAGCAAACCGACACGCCCTACGCTGAGGAAGAGGGCCACGATGCAATCGAACCTGAGCAAACAACTGACTCATCAGGTGACGACATCACGGAAAGCCATCGGGATGAATCCGCCGACCCCTATGACGAGTATATGAATAATCTTGAGAACTACGAGCATGATAAGCTCGAGACACCAGAGCAGACGACCGTCAATCCGAATGACATATATGGCATGCGCTACCAGGACGATCTCCCCGACGAGGATTTCTGGAACCATCATGACAATAATAAGGACGATTACCTCGATCTTGCCTCGAGGATTCCCGATGTAAAGGAAAAGCTCGACAGCGGTCAGTCGCTGGACGACATAAAGGCCGATCCGGAGCTGCAGGCAACGGCGAATCAGTACTTTGACCCGGAGAATATGGTGAAGGTCACGCGTTCCGGAGAAAGCTATTTATTTGGGCAGGACGGCAGGCATCGCATATTGGCAGCGCAAGAGCTGGGACACGATATCCCTGTCAGCGTTACACATGAGGTCAGGCCAAAATAACGGGCAGGAATAGAGGCCAGGAGGTCAATTCGATGGGATTATTCGACAAGAATCCGAATGAAGCGGCGTATGTGGGAGGAAAGAAGCACTGGGCTGACGTCATCAAGAACTCAGGACCTGGGGAACTGCTGATCTGGCGACAGCCCGAGGAAGACTTCAATACCAATTCGACGCTTGTCGTCATGCCCGGCGAGGAGACTCTTTTTATCAAAGGCGGAAACATCGAACAGGCCTTCAAGGAAGGCACATATCAACTCTCGACGGAAAACTACCCCTTTATAAGCCGTCTGCGCAATGCTTTCACGGGCGGTGTCAGCACCTTCAGCGCTGTGGTTTACTTCGTCCGCAAGGCACACAGCATGGAGATACTCTGGGGCACCAGTTCGCCCATTCAGGTGCGCGACCCGGTCATGCATATCATGACCAGCGTGCGGGCCCGTGGTTCGTACAAGGTGCAGATCGATAACGGCGCGAAGTTTTTGACGAAGCTGTTGGGCAACAACATCTCGTTTGCGTTGCAGGACGAACTCAACCGTTACTTCGACAACGAGTTCCAGCAACACGTGAAATCGAGCCTTGCCAAGGCAATCATGGACTCCGGTCAGGAAATCCTTGGGATTGTGGCACAGCAGGATGAGCTTGCGTATCGCATCCAGCCGATTCTTCAGGAGATTCTCGACGACTACGGAATCAGGCTCGTGGTGTTTGCGATATCGGGAATCGATATCCCGGAGGATGACCCCAACCGTCAGCGGCTTGAGGACGCCTTTGCCAGCAAGGGTGTCATGGGCATCCTCGGCGACGACTGGGGACGTCAGCAGTCTGCGGACATACTCAAGGATCTGGCAAACAACCCCGGTGCCGGCGGCATGGCGGCCATGGGTGCCGGAATCGGCATGGGCGCGGCGGCCGGAGGCGTCTTCGGCGGCATGGCGCAACAGATGTTCGCTCCCATGAATCCACAGCCTGTGCAGCAACAGGAGCCTGTGATGCCCTCATCGCGTTTCGTGCAGCGCCAGGAGGCTCCGGTTCCGGCGAGAGGTATGGAAGCATCTGCCCAGCCGAATCCGCAAAACAGTCAGTCGATGTTGGGACAGGCTCCCCAGCCCAGTGCCGGCCCTGGTGTGGCGGACGAGATACTCAAGCTCAAGCAGCTGTTGGACGCAGGTGTTGTGACCGACGAGGAGTTTGCTGCTGCCAAGCAGAAACTCATCGAAAACCTGTAAGGAGAACGGGATATGGCAAAGAGAGCCGTGCTCTGGATCGTCGTCTACTCGGTGTTCGTCGTCCTGTTCAACGCGTGTTTCTTCCTGATTGGTGGAGCCCAGCATCCTGTTTCGGTCTGGCTCTCCTATGCCTTCGTTCACCTTTCGTATGCGCTCGCTGTCGCATCGCCTTCCCTTGCAAAAGGCGATGCGGAGCAGCGTCGTGTCATCGGCCTGCCCGTCTCGGTGGGGGCGACGGTGTACTTCTTTGCCGAGTTCGTCGTCGGCGTTATCTGCATTCTGCTCAGGGCGGAGGACTGGACGGCGACATTTCTTATCCAGCTCGTCCTTCTCGGCCTGTTTGTGCTCTTTGCGGCTGTCAATCTGCTGGCGAACTCCAAGACCGATGAGACTGTCCGGCAACACCGGGCTCAGGTCGACTTCCTTCAGGGCAACGCGGTCGTGCTGCAATCGCTTCTTTCGCGCCTGCAGGATCAGGTTCTGCGCAAACAGATGGAAGCTGCCTACGACGATCTGCGCACCTCGCCCGCGAGGTCGAGTGATGCCGTCTATGAGATCGAGAAGAACATCCAGCTCTCTATCCAATGGTTGCGCGACAACGCTACAACGCAGCCTTCTGAGACAGTTGCCGAGCGGATAGGGGAGTTGCGCACTCTTATCGGGAATCGCAATCGCAGCCTGATGCTGAGCAACAAGTAGACGGTTTTCTGGTTATTGAGCGGTAGACGCTGCTCTCGTTCGTAGGGAATCGATGTTTGGAGCGACGAAAGGAATCCCATGTTCTGCAGGAATTGCGGTCATACCATCGAAGAAAGCCATCGAGTCTGCCCCCATTGTCAGAAGTCAGTGAATGCAGACAATGCAGACGGGGCGGCAACGACCGAGTCGGCCTTGGCGGCGACGGATGGTCTGGCTGCGGCCGTGGCAGCGATCAGGTTCGCTGCGACACCGACGACTGAGCCTGAGCCTGCTGCGGCTGTGGTAACGACCGAACCTGAGTCTGCTGCGGTGGCAGCGATCGAGCCGGTCACGACGCCTACAGATGAGCCTTTTGCGGTAGCGGCGGCAGACGTGTCCGTCGCTCCTGCGGCCCAGCAGGCACGAACCACTGCTGCCAGCCCGTCTCTGCCTCAAGCTCCGACGTATATGCCTCCCGCCGCCTTCACCTCGCCGACCTATGAGCCTGCAAGTGCTTCCGCCCCTGCGGCCAAGCCTCCGCGCAACAAGTTCCTCATTCCTGTGATCTGCGTGGTTGCCGTACTCCTGATTGCCGGAGGTGTCGCGGTCGGCATCCTTGTCGGCAGCCAGCAGCAGGCGCAACCTTCGACCAATGGGCAGGTTGTGGAGCAGGAGGCATCTCAAAACGAGGAGAGTTCAAACACTCGTGAGGATGAGGAGAAGGAAGCCCCTGAGGTCGCGGTTGAGGAAACGCCCAAGGTGCGGCTGGACCCGGGCGAGCTTGATGCGATTATCAGCAACAGCGGGGCTCCCGGAAATCTCGGTGTCGCGGTGTTCGACCTCACGGATGGACAGACCTACCTGTCGGCAAACGCGCAGAACCAATACCAAGCGTCAGCCCTGATAGACATCCCCATATACTACACGCTCCACAAGGAACGTCTGGCTGGCAACCTCTCGTTCTCCGACACCATAACGTTCCGTCACTCTGTGAGCGGTCGCGGTGTTCTGACTGCGGCCCAGGACGGAGAGCAGATGAACATCAGCAGTCTGCTTGACACGATGTTCCGTTACAGCGACAACAACGCGACCAACACGCTCATCGATTACTTGGGGCTGGATAAGATAAACCGGGTCTGCAATGAGAGCGGCTACACGAGCGTACAGCTTGAGCGACCCATCGTATTGGGCGAAACGACACGGGACAACTATCTGAGCGCATTCGATCTGGCCGCCATGCTCAACGAGGTCTACGCGGACGAATCGGACAGGCGGTTTCTTGAGAGTCACTTCTTCCTCGACGACTCCCTCGCTCGCAGAGGTTTGGGTGCGGCGGTATCCAGCTCGGATATGTTCATGAACCTCAACGGATTCACTACGGACAAGTATAACGAGGTCGCCATTGTCGCCAGGCCGACAGGCGGTTCCACCCAAGGACTCTACATCGTTGCCTTTTTGGGCACCCAGGGCGAGTGGGAGCGCAGCGCCGATGTTGCGAAAACGCTGGGTGACTATGTCTATGCGAGCTTGGGACGATAGGCGAATATGACGGACGAGCATAGGCGTGTAACGTTCCGGCGCGGCAGGACGAATGATCCGTTCTTGTCTGTGCGTGGCATGGCTTCGGTGGCGCTCGTCTTTGTCCTGATTATTACGGAGGCATGCGCCGCGACAAATGCCCAGATGGCCGAAGGCCCTCCTGCGGTGCCTCTTGGTGCCTTTGTGCTGGAGGGCATCGAGAAGACCAAGGAAGCGATTACGGAGGAAGCGCAGCCGTCTGCTCCGGCCTCTGAACCTAAGCTGATCGAGCTAAAGGCTCTGCTGGAGGAGCGGCTTGCCATGCAGGAGGGGACGTGGGCTGTTTACGTCAAGGATATCTCAATCGACGAGGACCTCTCCATCAACAACGGCAAGATGGTCTCTGCGAGCCTTATAAAGCTCTTCATCATGGCAGCTGTTCTCGATCGGATTGATGCGGGCATGCTTGCGGACAGTGCGCAGATACGCGCTCTGCTGGAGCAGATGATTACCGTCAGCGACAATGAGTCCTCCAACGAGCTTGTTGCGATTCTAGGCGATGGCGACTTTGGACTTGGCATGGAGAAGGTCAACGAGTACGTCCTTTCCCACGGTTATCCCGATACGGAGCAGCAACGCGATATGAAGGACTATCGCCCTGTGCCCATACCCGAGCAGAACTATACCTCCGTCGATGATTGTGGCCTGCTTCTTGACCGCATATATCATGGGGAATGCATCTCTCCGGATGCGGATGAGGACATGCTTGACCTGTTGCGGGCGCAGACGCGTATCTGGAAGATTCCGAGCGGCCTTCCATCCGGGGTTCAGAGTGCCAACAAGACCGGTGAGCTTCCAGATACCGAAAACGACACGGCGCTTGTCTTCGCTCCCTGGGGAGATTACCTCGTCTGCATCATGGGCAACGATCTCCCGGACACCGAGGCCGCCCAACAGCAGATCGTCGATCTCTCGTCGTTCATCTACGATCAGCTTGAGGCTGGCAGGCACGTGCCCTGAGCGGAGCTCGCCGAAGATATGCGAGGGCGAGGGCACGCAGAGCTTCGACTCCCTGTTGTCGGCGATTGCGGCAAGTCGCGTCGCAGTATGCTGCGACAAGGGCTGAAAGCAAAAGGGTAATGTACTACATTGTTCAAACCATGTAACTTGGAGGACGGCGACCTCCATATCAGCAGTGCCGGGCACATTACGAGTAGCGAAGAGGTGTGTGCGGCAACAGGGAGTGAGGCGCCGGAGGCGATACGGACATCCCGCCCACTCCGTCGCAGGAGAGGCTTCCTCGGTCATGCGCCCTGCCCGCGCCCTTCGTCCTGCCCCCGTCCCTCACGGTACTCATGGTACCTGCGGTAGAACGTCGTCCTGCTCATGCCGCAGGCAGCAAGCAGCTCGGCCAAGGGTGCGCGGCGCTCCTCCCACTTCGCGACGAGCCTCCCGAAGCCGTCCGGCACCGGGGCCTCCGGGCGCCCGAAGCGCACCCCGCGCAGGCGGGCCGCGGCTATGCCCTCGGCCTGGCGCTGGCGGATGGACTCCCGCTCGCTCTGGGCGACGAAGGAGAGCACCTGCAGCACGAGGTCGGCGACGAAGGTGCCCATGAGGTCCCTCTCCCGCCGGGTGTCCAGCAGCGGCATGTCGATGACGGCGATGTCCGCCCCTATCTCCCTCGTCAGGACGCGCCACTGCTCCCGTATCTCGCCGTAGTCGCGCCCTAGGCGGTCGATGCTCTTCACGTAGAGCAGGTCGCCCGCCCTCAGCGCCTCCCTCATCCGGCGGTACGCAGGGCGCTCGAAGTCCTTACCGGACTGCCGGTCGGTGTAGGTGTCTCCGGGCGCGACCCCCGCCTCCCTCATCGCCAGCACCTGCCGCCCCTCGTTCTGGTCGGTGCTGGAAACGCGCACATAGCCGTAGGTGCCCATCCGTGTCTCTCCTCTCCGGGTCGTAGGACAGTGGGGGCGGGGCCGCTGTGGGTTACTGTTCGCACCCACTGTCATTCCGAGCGCAGCGAAGCAGAGTCGAGGAATCTTCGACTGCGAATCAGGCGACTGCAGGCCAAGGGATCCCTCGGGCGTAGTCGGTCGCTGGCGCGTCCCGTGGGCCTGTCGGTTCCATGGGCTCCCCCGCTGCTCCGCAGCTTCGCCCCGCGACAGTCCACCGGACTGTCGCGCCGTCCTCGCTGAGAACGCGGTGCGTTTTCCGGGCGCTCGGACCCAAAGATTCCTCGGCAGGCTCGGAATGACAGGGGTGTGTCCAGTAACCGCTGTGGGGCAGCAAGCTGAGGTTTTGCCTTTTCCACTTGACCTTACTGAACAATGTGCCTACTATAGGCCTATTAGGCAGAATTTCTCGCTCCGCTTGAAGGGAGGCTTGCATGACGTCGTATCCAATCGCTGAGGCGAAAAGCCGCTTCTCGGAGATCGTCAAGGCCGTCGAGGGCGGCGAGGAGGTCCTCATCACCCGTGGCGGCAAGAAGGAGGAAGTGGCCGTCATCGTCCCCATCGGCGAGTGGCGCAAGAAGAACGAGCGTCGCCTCGGGACGCTTAGAGGCTGGGGAGAGATACGGTTCGCCGATGACTGGCAGATGACCGACGAGGAGCTTCTGGGTCATGGGCCTGCGCTATCTCGCTGACACCCATATCCTGCTCTGGGCGCTCAATCGGCCGGAGCGGCTGTCGCAAGGCATCCGGTCGGTGCTCTCCGACGGCGATGCCGTCGTCCGCTACAGTCCGGTCAGCCTCTGGGAGATCGCCATCAAGTATGGACTGGGGAAGCTCGATCTTCTCGGGCACAGCCCCGAGGAGTTCTTTGTCGAACTGGAGAGCAGCTTCTTCGTCTATCGGCCGCTCGACCCGCAGGCCCTCATATCCAGTTACCGGCTTCCCTCCCACCACCGCGACCCGTTCGACCGCCTGCTGTTCTGGGAGGCCATCCAAGGCGACCTGGTGCTGCTGAGCGCCGATGCCGGAAGCGACGCCTACACACAGGGCGGCCTGCGGGTCATCCACTGACTGACGCGACCAGCATCTGGCCTCCGGTGAGAATGGTGCACAATGAGGCTTCGGAAGTCCCACAAAGCCCATAGGTGGGATCGATGGTATACTTATCTCTGTTGGCGTGCGAAATGCCGAGCAGGAGACACCATGACTTTGCGTACAACACGGAGGCTGAAGGCGGCGCTGCTGGACAGGCTCGACGACCAGTATCCCCGCATCGTCAAGCTCGCCTTGCGGAATATCCCTCAAATCGAATCACGGTTGTCGGAGTTACTCCGTTGTCGGAATAACTCCGATTATTCCGACTTCTCACTTATTCCGCGCTTGTGGCAAAGCGCCTGATAGGCAAAGCGCCTCGCCACAAACATCGGAATAACATTCTC
>JAISGJ010000099.1 GCA_031263105.1 Coriobacteriales bacterium | reverse complement strand
CTGTCACACGCATGCGCAGGCCGTGACAGAACAGTACCGTCCCCGCTGTCACACGCATGCGCAGGCCGTGACAGAACAGTACCGTCCCCGCTGTCACTGTCACCAACCGTGCCGTCCCCGCTGTCACCAAGGTGCACGTCCCCCTGACAACCGCCAGCGCCCGCGCGCACGCCCGCGCCCGCAAGCCAATCGAGGGCATCGGCGTGCAGGATGGCGAGACGACCGGGATACTGGGAGGCGATGTCCGCCAGTGCGGGGAGCAGCCTGGCGTCCTTCTCGATGGCGGTCACGGTCGCGCCGCGTTCCAGGAGGGCACTGGTGAGCGTGCCGATGCCCGGGCCGACCTCGAGGATGTGCTCGCCGTCCTCGACGGCCGCCAGGCGCAGGATGCGCCCGAGCACGCCGTCATCGACGAGGAAGTGCTGCCCGAGCGACTTCCGCGTGCCGATCCCCTGCTCCGCAAGCCGCTCGATCGTTGCCTTCGGCGAGGCGAGCGGGGAATGGCGTGTCACGCAGTCTCACCCGGCCCGTCGGCGGGGGCGGCGCCCGGGCCGTCGGCGGCGTCTGCGGCGGCACCTGCGTCCGGGGTGTCGGCGGGGGCGGCGTCCGTGTCTGCCTCCGCATTCGCTCCGTCGGTGCCGCCCCGGGGGGTGCGGGAGATGAGGTTACGGTACTCGAGGTCGATCTCGGCCTGAAGGTCGGCCTTGGGGTCGTTCGGCATGGCTGCCCGGGACGCGCCTCCCAAGGCGGGCGGAGGGGCGGGGGCAGACGCGCCCTGCTCGGACTTCTCCGCATCCCCGACCTTGCGCAGGACCTCGAGCTCGGCCTCCACCTTGGCAAGCTGCTCGGCGAGGTCGTTGGCCTGCTTCTTCTTCACGATGAAGCGGGCAAAGGCCCCTCCGGCATCGAGCGCGCGCTGCGCGAAGTCCTCCTGACGGGCAATGGTGCGCCTGAGCTGGGCGAGATGGGCGTTGCTGTAGCGCTCGAACTCCTCCTCACGAGGGAAGGCCGGCACCTCTTTGGGCGGCACGAAGCCGATGAAGTTGTTGACCTTCTCAAGGTTGAAGCCCGCGACCGCAAGCGCGCTCTTCGTCGAGCCGACGAGCGGGGCGTGGCCGTGGGCGTCCCCGCCGCCCCCGACGATGAAGAGCTGGGCGGGGCGCTTCTCGGACGCGGGACGGCCGAGGAGGTAGCGCTGTGCCCAATAGGGCTGCATCCGGTCGTAGAGCGCCTTGAGCTGGGCGGGCGGCCCGGCGAAGTACAGCGGCGCGACGACGGCGAGCGCATCGACGCGCTCCAGCACGGCCTTGAGCTCGAGGTAGTCGTCCGTGAAGCGGTCGCCCTGCGTCTTGGTGGCGCGTATGCAGTTGCCGGTCCTGCTGCAGCTGCCGCAGCCGTCGCAGGGGTCGATGCGCTTCTTCGAGAGCAGGAAGCGCTGGGTCTTTGCCCCCGCCTGCTGCGCCCCGTGCTCGATGAGGTCGATGAGCGCCACGCAGCTGCCGTCGCGCGGCGAGCCGGAGACGAACAGGATGTCGGGCCTGTCGTCCTTCTTCGTTGGTTTCTTGTGTGCCATGCGTCACTCCTCGCCGTCAGGGGCGGGCGCGCCCGCGATCGCCGCGCCCGGTACCGCCGTCGCGCCAAGGGACGGGGCGTCGGGGACGCCGCCCCCTACGGGTGTTGCGCACGCGCCCCCTGCGACCGCCGCCGCAGCTGCGGTCGCGCCCGCCGCGCCCGCCACGCCGGTCGCCTTGGTCGCCAAGCGGCGGATCGCCTTGGGGTTGTCCTGCCAGGAGCTCGTGTCTCGGTCGAAGAAGCTGTGGGCATTCTCATAGACGCGCGTGAGCATTTTCGTCGCCTCGCGCCCCTCCAGGCCGAAGGCCTCGGCGAGGCGGGCCGCCGTGAACACCGTGTCCTCCGGGCCGCAGACGGTGCCCCGCAGCGGCTCCGGCGCCATGAACGGCGCGTCCGTCTCCGTCACGATGCGCTCGAGCGGCGTGCGGCGTGCGGCATCGCGCACCTCGTCACACTTCTTGAAGGTCAAAGGCCCCCCATAGGCGACGTGACAGCCGAGCTTGAGGAAGGGCGCGAGCACCTCGAAGCCGAGGTTGAAGCAGTGCAGCAGCGTGCCTGCGACCGGCATCCCCTCCTCTTGGAGGATGGCGAGGCCGTCGTCGTGCGCCTCGCGCAGATGCAGGGCCACGGGCAGCACCATCTCGTTGGCGAGCGCGATCTGGCGCTTGAAGGCCTCCCGCTGCACTGCGCGGGGACTCAGGTCGTAGTGGTAGTCGAGGCCTATCTCCCCTATCCCCGCGGTGTGCGGACTTCCCGCACAGGCGATGAGCCTCTGCTCGACCTCGCGGGTGAACTTGGACGCATTGTGTGGATGGCAGCCGACGATGACGCGCACGTGCGGGACCGGCGCACGGACGCCCCAGCCGTCGAGGAGGCCGCGCGCCTCGTGCTCCCACTCGCCGAGGCCCCTATAGGTGTACCCCGGGTCCTCCGTGGGATCGACGACGGTCACGACGAAGTCCACGCCGGAAGCGGCGCAGCGGGCCAGCGCCAGCGCAGGATGGTGGAGCATGTCGAGATGGGCGTGCGTGTCCGCCACCGGCACGTCCAGTGCGGGTGGCGCGACCTCGCGCCCCTTGGCGGTGCGGAAGCGGGCGTCCCAGTGGACCTGCGGCTCGTCCTGCTGGTTGGCGACGCCGGTAGACGCGGCGGAAGTGGTGCGCATGGTAATCATCGTCTCCCTAGAGTTCGTCCTCTTTCAGGCGCGGGAACAGCGGCTCGCCGACGGTGACGCGGTTGCCTGCGGGCAGGCCGCCCCATCGCAGGGCCCCTTCAAGGTCGTCGACGCAGGACACCTCGCCCAGGCCCAGACGGCGAAAGACCTCCGCAGAGCTGGCAGGCATCACGGGCGCGAAGCACAGCGCCATGATGCGGATGGATTCGAGGAGGTTGTAGAGCACGAAGGCGAGACGGTCGGCGGCGTCCGCCCCCCCGGCCTCGGCGGCAGCCGCCTTGGCGAGGTTCCACGGGGCGCTCTCCTCGACGTAGAGGTTCGCGCGGTCGCACAGCTCCATGACGGCGGCCAGCGCCCCCGAGTAGTCGATGGCGTTCATGGCGCGGGCATAGCGCTCGTAGAGGCCCTCGGCGAGCTCGGCCAAGGGGTTGCCCCTCTCGCGGGTGAGGGCCGTGACGGTCTTCTCCCACAGATCGGGGACCACGCCGCCCGTGTACTTGGAGGTCATGTTGAAGGCGCGCGAGCAGAGGTTGCCCCAGCTGTTCGCCAGGTCGGCGTTGTAGACCTGCACCATGCGTTCGAGCGAGATGGCGCCGTCCGCGCCGAGCTGCACGTCGGTGAGGAAGTAGTAGCGGTAGCCGTCGACGCTGAATATCCTCGCGAGCTCCAGCGGCGAGGTCGCGTTGCCCCGCGACTTGCTCATCTTCTCGCCCTTGGTGAGGAGGAAGCCGTGCGCGAACACCTTGCGGGGAGGCTCGATGCCGGCGGCCATGAGCATCGCCGGCCATATGACGCAGTGGAAGCGGATGATGTCCTTGCCGACGAAATGCACCTGACAGGGCCAGCGCCTCGCGAACTCCGCCTGCTTCGCAGGGTCGTCCGAGCCGTAGCCGACCGCCGTGATGTAGTTGATGAGCGCATCGACCCACACGTAGCTCACGTGGCCGGGCGCGAAGGGTATGGGCACGCCCCAGTCGAAGGCCGTCCGCGAGACCGAGAGGTCCTTGAGCCCGCCCTTCACGAAGCTCACGACCTCGTTTCTGCGGATGGGCGGGCAGATGAAATCGGGGTTCTCCTCGTAATAGGCGAGCAGGCGGTCCTGGAAGGCGGAGAGGCGGAAGAACAGGTTGTCCTCCTGGATGAAGCTCAAGGGGCGCCCGCAGTCCGGGCAGAGCTTTGCGCCGTCCTCGGCGGCATGGGGCCTGCCCTCGGCCGCAGCGGACTCGGCGAACTCCGCAAGCTGCTCGTCGGTGAAGAAGGTCTCGTCCGGCAGGCAGTAGAAGCCCTCGTAGGTGTCTTGGTAGATGTAGCCGTTCGCGCGCATCTCCTCGAAGAACCGCTGCACGCCTTGGACATGGCGCTGCTCGGTGGTGCGGATGAAGTCGTCGTTGGAGATGTCGAGCGCCTGCCAGGCATCGACGAACTGGGGCGCGATGCCGTCCACCCACTCCTGCGGCGTGACGCCCGCCGCCTGGGCCGCCTGGGCGACCTTCTGGCCGTGCTCGTCGAGCCCCGTGAGGAACCAGGTGTCGCGCCCGTCCATCCGCTCGAAGCGCGCGAGCGCGTCAGAGACGATGGTGGTGTAGGCCGTGCCCAGATGCGGCAGCCCGTTGACGTAATAGATGGGGGTCGTGAGGTAGTAGGACGATGCCCCGGTCTCTGCCATAGAGTTGTTCTCCTTCTGCTGCCTGCTCATAAGTGCTTACTGAGATTGTAGCAGTTGGCGGCCTGCCGTTACAGAGACACCCCACTGGCAAAGGGGCGGCCGAGGGGGCGGAGGAGGACGGTAGCGGTGCGCGGGTTACTGCACACACCCCACTGTCATCCCGAGCCCCCACTGTCATTCCGAGCCCCCACTGTCATTCCGAGCCCCCACTGTCATTCCGAGCCCCGCCGAGGAATCTTTGGACAC